>NZ_JCACKS010000007.1:17312-22668 GCF_059505505.1 Pelatocladus sp.
AATTTCGGGTTTGAAGTGAGAAATTTCGGGTTTGAAGTGAGAAATTTCGGGTTTGAAGTGAGAAATTTCGGGTTTGGTAGTTGAAATGGGTGTGCGATCGCTCATCCATCTCTCAACTCAAAGAGTCAGTGTAGGCTTCCAAGAAGAATGGCGGAAATAGCTCAATTTTCCTTGTAAAAAATTTTAAATCCCCATAAGTTCTAGAAAATAGAATTTATGGGGATTAGGGTTAGGGGGTTAGGGGTTATGCTCTTATTATACTCAATTAAATGATTTTTAGCTTGTGAGTTAAAATTTTTTGAACTTGTTTTTGGACTATCTCTACATTGGCATTGGCATCTATACGTACAATTCTGTGTGGATGGGTTTTGGCTAATTCGGCATATCCTTGTTGAATGCGACGATGAAAAGCGATCGCTTCTTGTTCGATGCGGTCTAGTGTTGTGGATGTTCCGCGTTTGCGGGCTAATCCGACCTCAGCATCAAGATCAAGCCATAGGGTAATATCACTTTCTAAGCCATTAGTAGCAATACTGTTAAGCTGATGAATTAAACTCATGTCTAAACCGCGACCATAACCTTGGTAAGCAATGGTAGAGTCGGTGTAGCGATCGCATAATATAGTTTTCCCGGCTGCAAGATTTGGTTTGAGTTCTTCTTCCACGTGTTGCGATCGGTCAGCAGCGTATAACAATAATTCTGTTCTATCAGCTATTGGCTGATCTATTGATTTTTCCAGTAACAAGCGCCTGAGATGCAAGCCTAAAGAAGTTCCTCCCGGTTCACGAGTCACTAAAACACAGATTCTCAGGCTTTGCAACCACTCACTACAAAGTTGTATCTGAGTTGTTTTGCCGCAACCTTCCACCCCTTCAAATACAATCAATTTGCCATTCATCAGAAATTACGATTGTGCAACGCCGCATAAATAAACCTAATTTTACGACATGTACACGTAATTAACAGGAGCTTGGTAGCCCTGTGCTTTTAAGCCGAGATGGAAATTTGAGCATGATTAGTCAGTGCGCTGTTAAAGCTTTTCGGTTCTGCGTGGGCGTGAACAATAGACCTCTGTGAAAACTAATGTAGAGACGCGTAGCTTGTTCCCGCAGGGTAATTTCGCGTCTCTACAAGGATTTCGTATCAAACAATATGTACACAAGCATAATTCATGACCAAATTCAGCAACGCCAAAAATTTCATGATTGTTTGAGAATTTGTTGACCTGAAAAATTATTCCTTTTAGGTCTATACCTAAAGTGATAGCTGCTTTTTTAATTGCGTAAATTGAGTAAAGACGTGATTAACAAGCACGTCTTTACAAAAATCATGTTTTAGTATGTTTTTTGCACTTCTAATGTTGGGTAATCGGTGTATCCCTGCTCTCCACCACCATAAAATGTAGATGGATCGGGTTGATTCAATGGTGCATTCAGTGCAAGGCGTCGGGGTAAATCAGGATTAGATATAAACAATCTGCCAAAGGCTACTAAGTCAGCTTCCCCTATTTCCAAGACAGAATTGCCTCTCTCTAAGGTGTAATCACCATTGACTATGAGTGTACCTTGATACTTTTGCCGGAGAAGGCTAGTAGGTACTACTGTCGCCCCGTGTCTGACATCTGCTTCTGTAGCTTCAAAGATATGCAGATATGCTAGATCAAACTGATTGAGTGCTTGTGCTGCATAACTAAAAGTTTCCACTGGGTTAGAGTCGTGCATATCGTTAAATGTGCCACTGGGAGAAAGACGCACTCCTACATGTTTACTATCCCAGACACCAGTGATTGCTTGTGTTACTTCTAGCAGCAGTCTGACACGATTCTCTATAGAACCACCATATTTGTCTGTACGTTGATTAGTACCATACCGGAGGAATTGGTCAATTAAATAACCATTGGCTGCGTGAATTTCCACACCATCAAATCCAGCAGCAAGAGCATTTGCAGCACCTTGGCGATACTGTTCTACAATCTCTGGAATTTCCCAAGTTTCTAAAGCACGAGGTGTGACAAAGGGTTTCATTCCCTCATAGGTCGATGCTTCTCCTTTTGGTGCGATCGCAGATGGTGCTAAAGGTAAGGCTCCATCCGGTTGCAAGTCAGGGTGAGAAATGCGTCCGACGTGCCACAGTTGCAGGAATATTCTTCCCCCCTGCTCATGCACTGCATTTGTCACCAATTTCCAACCCGCTATCTGTTCAGATGAGTAAATACCTGGTGTATAAGGATACCCTTGTCCTTGGGGTGAAATCTGAGTTGCTTCACTAATAATTAGCCCCGCAGTTGCACGTTGAGCGTAATACTGTGCATTGAGTTCATATGGTATATTTCCCTCGCCTGCACGATTACGTGTAAGCGGAGCCATAATAATACGGTTGGGCAATTCTACATTACCCATTTGGTATGGGGTGAATAAATTGATATTTTCGTTCATGAAATCTTTTCCAAAATTCTTGCACTTTTGTTGAGTTATTAGTGGTCTATGTCACTAACTTTAATGATTTTGTAGTGGCGCTACCCTGCGGGAACGCTGTGCGTACAGCGCTCGATTAAGCACTAAGTGTGCTTACTACGAAAACTTTGAATTTTTACAGTACAAGTAGTACTTGTACTGCAAAAAGGCAATATTTAATACTGTTGTAAGTCGTAAAATTACGCTTTCTCAAGATGGTTGCACTGTTTGCGCTGATTGATTAAACAACAATGACCGAGATTTTTCTACGTCTAGTGTCTGATTTTTGAATGCTTCTGCTTTTTCGTAGGCGCGGATAGTCGCTGGACGTGCTTGAATTGTTTCAAACCAGCGCTTGAGGTGGGGAACATCTTCTAGTTTTTGACCTTGGCGTTCATAAGGAACAATCCACGGATAGATGGCGATATCAGCAATTGAATAGTTATTACCAGCAACAAATTCGCGATCGCTCAGGCGTTTATTCAGCACAGCGTATAATCTTGCTGTTTCATTCACATAACGATTGATCGCATAGGGAATTTTTTCTGGCGCGTATTGACTGAAGTGGTGATTTTGACCTGCCATTGGCCCTAGACCTCCCATCTGCCAGAATAACCATTGCAGGACTTCAGTGCGATCGCGTATATTATTTGAAATCAATTTTCCAGCCTTTTCTGCCAAATACAGCAGAATTGCCCCAGATTCAAACACTGAAATCGGCTCTCCACCATCAGCAGGTTCGTGATCAATAATTGCAGGGATGCGATTATTAGGTGCAATCTTCAGAAATTCCGGTTTAAACTGATCGCCTGCACCTAGGTTTACAGGAATAATTGTATAAGGAAGTTCGGCTTCCTCCAGAAACATCGTAATTTTGTGGCCGTTGGGTGTTGTCCAATAGTAAAGTTCAATCATGAATTCTCCTCCGATTTTGCTCTGCTTTCGCTGCTAAATAATTGACCTAGTAGGGGATTGGGGATTGGGAACTAGAATACATTTTTAACTAATAGACCTTTTACAAAAGTCGAATTAACCCCCTCAGTCCCTCGGAAACGGAGAAATATCTACTCCCTCTCCGTTTCGGCTGCGGTGTACACATAAATCCTCTGATCCCCCTAAATCCCCCTTTTTAAGGGGGACTTTGATTCTAGTTCCCCCTTTTTTAAGGGGGGTTAGGGGGGATCAAAACGCTACTAGGCAACTTTATAAGACTTCTGTGTACACCGCAGCTCCGTTTCGAGCAGGTTTGGGGAGGAGTTCTGTCTATATTTTGCAAGAGGTCTCATACCCGCTCCCTGCTCCCCAATCCCCGCTCCCCCTGATTACAGATACTGTGCTAGAGTT
This sequence comes from Pelatocladus sp., assembly GCF_059505505.1. Taxonomy (NCBI): domain Bacteria; kingdom Bacillati; phylum Cyanobacteriota; class Cyanophyceae; order Nostocales; family Hapalosiphonaceae; genus Pelatocladus; species Pelatocladus sp. The sequence continues at coordinate 21,110 of NZ_JCACKS010000007.1, forward strand.
TTAGCTAGGGTTGTTTTTGGCACGGCGCCCACAACCGTATCGACTTGCCGACCGCCTTTAAATACCATGAGCGTGGGAATGCTACGAATCCCATAATGACTGGCAACAGTGGGATTCTGATCTGTGTTCAGTTTGACCACTTTTACCTGTCCCACGTATTCAGTAGCCACTTCATCTACCACGGGAGCCACCATGCGACAAGGACCACACCACGGCGCCCAAAAGTCCACTAATACGGGCGTATCACTTTCTAGGACTTCTTGTTTGAATGTGGCTTCTGTCACATTAGTAATGGATGACATTCTTGCCCTCCTATTTAATTCAATTGTTCGATAAAATCGAATAAATAAAATATAGTCTAATTTATGCGATTGTGCAAGTATGAGATTTCTGTATCACCCAGAACAACAACATATATCATTGGCAGGAGTGTTATATGCTTTGGGCGATCCTGTGCGGTTAGAAGTTGTGCGACAATTGGCGTTAAAAGGAGAGCAATGCTGCGCCGACTTTGATTTTGCGATCGCCAAGTCTACCATGTCCAACCATTTTAAAATTTTAAGAGAGTCTGGCGTGGTCTGGACTCGCAAAGAGGGAACACAACACATAAATTCACTCAGGCGAGAAGATTTAGAAGAATCGTTTCCGGGGTTGCTGGATGTAGTACTGCGAGCAGCACAACCATTGATGATTCAAGAGTCAATGGTTAAGAATAATTAATACTTGGTAATGGCTAATTAGCCATCAACCACTAACCACTAACCAACAACTAATCTATAATATCCAACCGCATTTCATTGCTTGGCACAAAACCCAGGCGATCGTAAACTGGTTTACCCAAAGGTGAGGCGTGGAGAATCACTCGCGTACAAGCGATCGCCTTGAGGTAATCAATAGCCATACTTGTTAGTTGCTTGGCAATACCTTGACCACGGTAGGGAAAGTCAACATAAACACCCCAAATATATCCATACTTGCGGTAATTATCTGTAAAAGGGACGGGGTAAAGACCAGCAAAAAGCTGACAACTAGCAGAGCCAATCACCTTGCTATCAACTTCTGCTACAAACGCTTTATAGTATAATTCTTGACGTACATGCTCAATAAATTCTAGAATAGTCTCCAGCCAATCAGAACGAATCGACTCAGGCGCAACGTTATTATCTCGCCACAATTGATAAAAATGTTGAGCAATTAAATCATCCTCTTGAACGGTGGCTTCCCGAAAATTGATTGTTGGTACTGCTGACATTATTTCAAAAACATACAGTTGCTTTCCGTTCTATTATTTCTTATTCTCAGAACAAAGCAAAGTTTCGTGCAGAGGTTTTGATTCTTAGGCGGTAATGACAATTATGTTGTTGTTGTGCATCGTGCTTGGAGCAATATAAGTAAGTGGGTCAAATTAAATATAAAACCTCACCCTCAATCCCTCTCCTTAGTAAGGAGAGGGAAGCCGGAGGCAGGGTGAGGTTTTATTTTATCTTTAATTACACCTACCTACTTATTGGACTTTGGACAAAAAAGAATGAGTTCGCGTAAATTCTACGCGAACTCAA
>NZ_JCACKS010000008.1:0-2857 GCF_059505505.1 Pelatocladus sp.
CTTTTTACTTTTTACTTTTTACTTTTTACTTTTTACTTTTTACTTGTTTTGACAACAACTTTTTTGCGAGGTAAGAAGATTTTTGAGCAAGGACAGGTAATTTGTGCGGTGTGTGAACCACTAGTGCAAAATCTCTGCTAACACAGCAGCGAAAATTCCCAAAGCAGTCTCAATCTGATCACTATCAATCACCAATGGTGGACAGAAACGAATAGCTGCTTTTCCACAACCAAGCAATAACAAACCATGTAAAAAAGCTGTTTGTAAAATGCGATCGCGTAACTGTCGATCCAAATTTCCTCGATCATCAAACAAATCCACCGCCACCATCAAACCTTTACCACGTGGTAGGGAAACTCTGGGAAACTGTTGATGCAAATTCACTAAACCAGCTTGCAGTAACTCTCCCATTTTGGTAGCATTTGTCATTAAACCGCTTTCCAATAGTTCCAAAGTGGCAAGGGCAGCAGCACAAGCAACAGGGTTTCCACCAAAAGTGGTAGCATGGGAACCAGGCGGCCAAGTCATGATTTCTGATCGGGCGAGAATTGTACCTAGAGGTAAACCACTAGCAATACCCTTAGCGGTAGTAATAATGTCTGGTGTAACGCCCCAATGTTCGATCGCAAACAATCGACCTGTACGCCCCATACCCGATTGCACTTCATCCACTATCATCAAGATGCCGTAACGATCGCATATTTCGCGAATCCGTTGTAAAAATCCCTCCTCTGGTACAATATAACCACCTTCGCCTTGAATTGGTTCAACGATAATTGCTGCTACTTCATGGGGTGGTAGCATGGCGGGAAATAATTGTTTTTCTAGGTAATCTAAACTGGCGTGAGTTCCATAAGGAATATGTGTTACCCCCGGAACTAGAGGGCCAAAACCTTCTCTTTGCACTGCTTTGGAACCAGTCAGAGACATGGCTCCATAGGTACGTCCGTGGAATGCTCCTAAAAAGGCGATAATCAGGGAACGTTTAGTGTAGTATCTCGCCAGTTTGATGGCGCCCTCGTTAGATTCCGCACCAGAGTTAGTAAAAAATACTTTCGCACCATTGGGAAAATCTACGTTTTTAACTAAGCTTTCCGCTAATTCCACCATCGGTTCATAGTAAAAATCAGTACCTGACATGTGCAATAACTTGCCAGCTTGTGCTTGAATAGCCTGCACAACTTTTGGATGCGCGTGTCCTGTGGCGGTGACAGCAATTCCCGCCGTCATGTCTAAAAAGACATTACCATCCACATCTTCTACCATACAGCCTTCACCACGAGCCACAACTAAGGGATAGTCGCGAGTATAAGAAGGAGAAGTTACAGCGCGATCGCGTTCGATAATTTTTCTAGCACAAGGCCCTGGCAAAGAAGTGACTAAATAAGGCGATCGTGGTAAATGATCATTTATAGAGATGCTTAACATGATTTTTTTTAATGTTTAAAGAATATTTATGATTAAATGCTGAGGTGATATTAGTTGCAGTAACTTATGATTCTATTTACAGTGTATTCACAAAAAAACAGGGAGTAAAAAATTTGCAAACTCACACACCTCCCTGAATTTGATTGGTTATTGGCTACTTTTATAGTGAATTTCTAATCATCGTCATCCTTGTCATCGTCATCACTATTATTGCGCCGTTGGTTATTTTCTCTGTCGTCATCATCGTCATCTGAGTCTGATCGATTTGTGTTATTCTCTCGTTGTTCTTGGCGTTCATCTTCTGTGCCAAAGTTGCAACCAACTAATCCCCCTGGCAAGATCACTAAGCTAGCAACAGCTAGAATACTCCAAATATCTTTTTTGATCCAACGCTCGCTTTTGTGCAACATAAATTTTATGTTTTGAAACTCTACTTATTTTTAAGATACTGCGAGTTGGAATTTTCTAATTAAACAAGCTAGGGGAGCATCCCAATTTTTTCAATATATAGCTAAGGGTTTAAACCCTTAGCTAATAGCACAACTAGTCTGCTTAAGCAGACTTTCGCTATGAGCCTGGAACTTTAGTTCTAGGCAGGATACTCACGCTTGCTGAAATCTGCTGTAAATATTTTTGCGTAGCTGCTTCAATGAAATTTTTACTCGCGATGGCTTTCACATTTGCAGCAAATCTGATTTAAACAATGAATCAAAATTTTACTTTGGTAACAAATCTGAAAACTTTATTTATTATTAAAATCATTTTCATAGATAAAAATTTTACTTTAGTGGCAAATCTGAAATTTTTATCTATGAAATAAAACTATTTTCATAGATAAAATTTTACTTTAGTGACAAACGTTATCATGTTTGTTATGGGTGCAACTATTTTTGTAATCAACGTTAATCTTAGTAAGTGCGAGTTGATTTTTTAAGTTATACAAATGTCTCCTAAACCGAAAGCGCCAGTTTGTCTTGTAAAATCCTGTGACTGGCCGATTGAACAATTACCAGGATTATCCCAGCAAGAAGTCTCCCAATTACAAAACTGTGGTATTAACACCACAAAAGCATTAATTGAACAAAGCCAAACTCTCCAGGCGAAAGTGACACTTGCCAATAAACTGCAAATTCATCTTCAGTATGTCAACAAATGGGTAGCATTAGCAGACTTAGCGCGGATTCCTGGTGTTGGTACTCAACATTGCGGTTTATTACTTCATGCTGGCGTGGGTTCTGTAGCTTTGCTGGCGACTCTTCCCACTCACAGATTGCACAGACAAATCTTGCGTTTGCAGGTAGCAACAATGCAACGACGAGATCTATGTCCTTCTGTTGAACAAGTACAGCAGTGGATTCAGCAAGCCCAGGCGATTAGGGGATAGGGGATAGGGGATAGGGGATAGGGGATAGGGGATAGGGGATAGGGG
>NZ_JCACKS010000008.1:2957-22016 GCF_059505505.1 Pelatocladus sp.
TAGGGGATAGGGGATAGGGGATAGGGGATAGGGGATAGGGGATAGGGGATAGGGGATAGGGGTTAGTTGAAAATTATATTTACACAAAGACTATGACTTAAAAATCCCTATCCACATAAAGGCAATGGCATTATTAATTTTTTCATATCTCATTCCCATTCCCTGATCCCTAATCCCCGATCCCTGTTCCCCGTTCCCTAATCTTTAGCTAATACACCATTGAGGAAAATATCAGCAAGTCCTTCCGCCATTTGCTGCATTTGTTGAGGGGAAGCATCAGGTTCCATCAGGGTATTGTGAGAAAAGCCTGCGATCGCAAACATTCCTAAGAATACTTTGGCTACCAATTTGGCATCCATTTGGCGATAAATGCCTTTATCCATCGCTGTTTGGAAAAATGCTTCGGCAACATCGGTCATTTTGTCAATTACTTCTGACTGGATGCGATCGCGCAAATCTGGATGAAATTGTGCCTCCATAAAACACACCCGCATCAAGTCGGCACTTTTTTGCATGTTCCACATCCGGCGGCGCATTACCTGTGCCACAGCTTTATAGCTGCCCATTTCACTTAATTCTGTAAGCAAATCCGTGAGAATCTCCACCCAGCCAGCAGTTGCTACCTCTACCAAAATGGCCTTTTTATTCGCAAAATGTCGAAATAGCGTTCCTTCCGCGACTCCTGCTGTTTGTGCAAGATCGCGAGTGGTGGTGCCATCAAATCCTTGGGAGGCAAACAAGCGCCGTGCTGCCTGTAAAATGCGACCACGGGTTTGTGCCTCTGATGGTGGAGGAGAATTAAAAACACGCATAACAGTTATAGTGAAATATCCGGAACAGGACTCGTAGCATTATTGTCTTACGACAAGTACAAAAAGCACAAAAAGCTTAATACAAGATTAACGCTCTACTCGCAAGTAGGCTCGATTTACAGTAACAAAAGTTTACTTTTAACTTTGCTTATGAATCATACTAATTTTAGATTTGGGATCTTAGATTTTGGATTACGAATGTTTAAACAGAAACTAAATCGCTTGACTACTATTCTGCTTTTGGCATTAACGTTGTGGTGGGGATTTTTACCAGAAGTTGCTTTAGCCAAGACTCAAGCTCCACCAGCTCAAAGTTCGATTCAGCCCTATCTGAATCAAGTCATTAAGCAGTTGACGGAGTTTCGCCTCGACAATGGGATGAAGTTTATTGTCTTGGAACGCCACCAAGCACCAGTTGTTTCTTTTCTTACCTACGCTGATGTTGGTGGTGTCGATGAACCAAATAAAAAAACTGGTGTTGCCCACTTTTTAGAACATTTAGCTTTTAAAGGTACAACTAGTATTGGTACAAAAAACTACAAAGCAGAAAAACCCCTGCTAGATAAATTGGATCAATTGGCTGTGCAAATTGAAACAGCCCAAGCTGCTGGTAAGAAAGATGAAGTAGCTAAGTTGACAGCGCAATTTGAGCAAGTAGAAGCACAAGCGGCAAAAATTGTCAATCAAAATGAATTAGGACGAGTTGTCGAACAAGCAGGAGGTGTAGATTTAAATGCTAATACCTCCACAGAAGCCACTCGTTATTTTTACAGCTTTCCTGCGAACAAGTTGGAATTGTGGATGTCGCTGGAGTCAGAACGTTTCCTTGAACCTGTATTTCGGGAGTTTTATAAAGAAAAAAATGTGATTTTGGAAGAACGACGCCTGCGGGTAGATAATTCTCCGATTGGACAGATGTTAGAGAAGTTTATCGATACAGCTTTCAAAGTTCATCCCTACAGACGTCCAATTATTGGTTATGACGAAGATATTCGCAATTTGACGCGGGAAGATGTCCAAAAGTTTTTTGACGCGTACTATGTGCCGAGTAATTTAACTATCGCTGTTGTGGGAGATGTCAACCCCAGTCAAGTCAAAAAACTAGCACAAATTTACTTTGGACGCTATAAAGCCAAACCTAAAGCTGTAGCAAAACTACCAGCAGAACCGCCACAAAAACAAACACGGGAAGTGACAGTTAAGTTAAAATCTCAACCTTGGTATTTAGAGGGTTATCATCGTCCATCACTTACCCATCCAGATGATGCTGTGTATGAAATTATCGGTAGTTTGCTGAGTGATGGACGGACATCACGGCTGTATAAATCTTTGGTAGAAAAACAGCAATTAGCACTTTCAGCCCAAGGTTTTAGCGGTTTTCCCGGAGATAAATACCCGAATTTGATCTTATTTTATGCTCTGACGGCTCCTGGTCATACTGTTGATGAAGTGGCGATCGCTTTACGCAAAGAAATTGACAAACTCAAGACTGAACCTGTGTCAGCTATAGACTTAGAACGAGTCAAAACCCAAGCAAGGGCCGAATTGTTGCGATCGCTCGATTCTAATATGGGAATGGCGCAGCAGTTGTTGGAGTATGAGGTAAAAACTGGTTCTTGGCGAAACTTATTTAAGCAGTTAGACAAATTGGAAGCTGTAACATCTGCGGACATTCAACGAGTCGCTAAGACAACTTTTACACCGGAAAATCGCACGATTGGTAAGTTGTTGTCAAAAAATAGCGGTGTAGGGGAATAGGGGAATAGGGGTGTAGGGGTAAAAATTTTCGAGTCTTTTAATGATTAATTTCAAAACACTCTTATTTCCTCTTACACCCTCACACCCTTACCTCCCTACACCCCTATTTTTTGACTAGGTGATTTTGACAACAAAGGACATAAATAAAGGTATGAAGAAGTATAAAAGAACAGGCAAAAAGCAGATGAAAATCCAAAGTTTTAAATTTAAAGGGTTAGTTTATGCAGTGGTTGCTGCTTTTGTCTTGGTACTTTTAACTTTTAACTTTTCCTGGGCAGCGACAGCAGCGAAACATTACACTGAGTTAGAATTTGCGCCATTACCGGAAATCAAGTTGCCGAAATATGAGCGATATAAGTTAGAGAATGGCATGGTGGTATATTTGATGGAAAACCATGAATTGCCATTGGTGACTGGTGCGGCGATGATTGGTACTGGCGATCGCTTTGAACCATCAGATAAAGTAGGTTTAGCTCAGATGGTAGGGACGGTAATGCGAACTGGGGGAACGAGTTCGCATACACCTGATGAGTTAAATCAGATGTTGGAACAACGGGCAGCTTCAGTAGAAACTGATATTAATGACAGTAGTGGTACTGCTAGTTTTGAAGCACTCAGCGAAGATGTCGAAATTGTATTGGGGTTGTTTTCTGAGATCCTGCGAGAACCGACTTTTGCTGAAGATAAACTAGCTTTGGCAAAAACACAAGAACGAGGTAAGATTTCCCGTCGTAATGATAGTCCAAATGAAATTGCCCAACGGGAATTTAAGAAATTAGTCTATGGTAAGGAAAACCCCTACGCGCGTACAACAGAGTATGTGACGCTCAATAAAATTTCTCGCCCAGATTTGGTGAAGTTTTACCAACAGTATTTTTATCCCAATAATATGATTTTGGGAATTGTGGGCGATTTTGATCCTCAAAAGATGAAATCTCTGATTAAAGCAAAGTTTGGTGACTGGAAACCCAACCCCAATTTGACGAAACCCCAGTTACCAGAAGTAGCAGCTAAAGGTAGCGGTGTCTTTTTCGTCAATCAACCACAACTGACTCAGAGTAGTATTCTCATCGGCCATTTGGGAGGAGAATTTAAAAGTCCTGATTATCCAGCGTTGGATGTGTTGAATGGAGTGTTAAATGGTTTTGGCGGACGTTTGTTTAATGAAGTGCGATCGCGTCAAGGTTTAGCTTATTCTGTATACGGTTACTGGAGTCCCCGTTATGATTATCCTGGTATATTTGTTGCTGGGGGACAAACGCGATCGGATGCGACTGTGCAGTTTGTGAAAGCTTTGCAAACAGAAATTAAACGCATCCAAACTCAACCAGTCACACCCAAAGAATTGGCTTTTGCTAAGGAATCTACTCTCAATTCGTTTGTGTTCAATTTTGAAGATCCTGCCCAAACTTTATCACGTTTGATGCGATACGAATACTATGGATATCCCTCTGATTTTCTCTTCCGCTACCAAAAAGCAGTAGAAGCAACCACAGCAGCTGATGTCCAAAGAGTTGCAAAACAATATTTGAAACCAGATGCGTTAGTAACTTTAGTTGTGGGTAATCAAACGGCGATTAATCCACCTTTGACACAGTTAGCGAAACAAGTCACACCAATAGATGTGACTATTCCTCGCTCACCCCAAGCACAAAGTTAGCTTGATGGTTGATTAATTATTATGAGAACTCGGTTCATTTGTCAGCCGGGTTTTTTATTTATATAAGTTCGTAGTGAGGACTTTAGTCCTTACTACAAACGAAAAATGAGAATTGTGTGTGAGTAATATAAAGTTTTTTTGCAATTCTGTATAAATTTTTCTTGTCTTAAGTGGGAATATTACCCTACTTGCTTTTTGAGCAATGTTGTTATAGTAGCAAAAAACACAAATACCTTTGTGCTGACGCGGTTGTTACTAACATGGATAAAGAGTTGCAAAATAGTTTCCAACACTTTACTGATTTAAAGTCTAAGTATCACGCAAGTAGATATGAAGATTCATCTCTATCTAGTTTACTGTATTTAATATTACAAAAAGTAGACTTAGGAATTAAGCTGACAACATTAGAATTTGATTGGTTAACAGAGCATAAGCTTTTTGAAACTGTTGCAGCTATCAGTCAGGAAGAGAAACGAAATGTAGAAGAACTTAGAAAATTAGAAAAAGAATTTTATTATCTCAAAAATCAGTACAAAGTACCCAACTTTTGGCAAGGTTTCAAAGATGATATTTCTGTTCCTCTATATCCAATTCTTTGGAAGCTTAACTCAGAAAAAAAGTTGAATCAGTCAGAGATCAAATGGCTGCAAAATCATCAACTTGTTGAAACGCTTCAAATTGTTCATGAGATGGAACTAAGTCAGCACTTCTTTAGATTAAAGACCAAGTATAAAGCTATTAAATATCAAGATTCATCATCTAAAAGCCCACTCTATGAAATTTTGAAAAAACTGGAAACAAAAACTTTATTAAATAAGTCTGAATTGGAATGCTTGAAGAAGAAAGAATTATTTGAAACAATAGAAATTGTTGAGCAGCAAAACTTAGAAAAACAAGCAGATTTTGCTTATTTAAAAGAAAAGTATCAAGCAGTTCAATACCATGATGTATCTATATCTAGTCCACTATACCCAATTTTGCAAAAACTAGACTCAGATAAAAAGCTAATTTACTCAGAGATTTACTGGCTAGAACAGCAGGGACTGATTGAAACACTTGCTATTGCTAATGAACTCGAACAAAAGCGAGAATTTACAGCTTTAAAAGCTAAGTATAAGGCAAGTCAATATGAAGATTCCTCACCTTTAAGTCATTTGTATAAAATTCTCAAAAGACTTGATTTAGATGGAAAATTAAGCGATCAAGATATTAATTTTCTCAAAAAGCGAAAATTAACTTAAATTCTGGCGATCGCTCACGAAAAGTATGCTTATAATTTGAAGTCCAAGGTAGAATTAGGAAACTTGTTGACAGACACAGAGATTGACTGGTTGAAAAAGCATGAAAGAGAAGATATTATTAATCTCGCTCATAAAAAGGAATTTGTAGCGCTCAAGAAAAAGTATGGACTTTTAGATCCTGGTAATCAATTACCACTTGAACCATTTTACACAATCATGACAAAACTAGAGAGAAAAGAGCGATTAGATCCTCTGTTAGTGGTTCAGCTGATAGAAAAAGGACGTTTATCTGGTGATGGCAAGATTGTTATAGCACATTACAGCCTGGAAGCAGATTTTTATGAACAGGAATTTAAACGTACTGGAAATAAATGGCACATTCCTACTGCTAGTAGTTATTGGCGTAAAGCAGATGAACCAGAAAATGCATTAAATATAACTAATTTAGACTTAGATAAAATTAGAGAAAGTAAGCTGCAATCAGCTATTTTAGTAACTAGAGGTGCAGCTTTCAGAGATATTGGTGATTTAGTTAATGCCGAAAAATCTGCCAAAAAAGCTATTGAATTTCACCCAGTAAGTTATCAGCCTTACACTTTAATGGGAGCGATTTATTATGATAAAAGTGAATATTCAAAAGGAGATTACTGGTTTACAGAAGCAGAAAAACGCGGTGCGAAAACAGATGATATAGATGATGAAATTAAGCGAGTACTTAGAAGTACAAAAGATGAGATTAAACGTCAACAAGCTGTAAATTATTTATTGAAGAAAGATTCACAAAGATATGCTTGGGCTAAGTGTTATCTTAAAAAATCACAGAAATGAGAGTGAAGTTTTAAATTAATTTTATCACAGTGCGATCGCGTAGCGTCTCCTTTGGAGAATCCCTCTCATTTTGAACTGCACATTAGATTAGCATAGGCAGCATCGGATTTATTCTTTATACACCTGACTATAGGATTGCTATAGTACTTTAAGTATTGAACCTGATGGATTTTATTACAATTATAGGATTGGTAGCTGCTACCTTAACAACCTTTTCTTTTTTACCACAGTTGCTGAAAACATGGCGTACTAAATCAGCCAAAGACGTTTCCTATATTATGCTCATTAGCTTTAATATAGGAATTTTTTTATGGCTAATATATGGGCTTTATCTGTCGGCTTTACCAATAATTTTAGCTAACTTGATAACTTTAATTTTTAACCTGATAATTTTATGGCTTAAAATTAGATATAGATAAATATAATCTTGCTGAAATTATTACCTGTGACATCATCTGTTTTTTCTGCCGAACGCCTTTTATTTACACCTGCGGCTCCTGAAACTAACGCTATTTCGACAATATTTGCTTTTCCCAACGAGTATACGGTAGGTATAACTAGCCTTGGTTATCAGATAGTATGGGCGACTTTGGCTATGCGTGCAGATGTGCAGGTAAGCCGCTTGTTTACTGATATGCATGAATCACTTCCCAGAGAACCAGAATTACTCGGTTTTTCTGTATCTTGGGAATTAGATTATGTGAATATTTTAAACTTACTGGAATTTTTAGAAGTTCCAATCCGCACAACTAATCGTGATGATCATCATCCCATAGTTTTTGGTGGTGGGCCAGTTCTTACAGCTAACCCAGAACCCTTTGCAGATTTTTTTGATGTTATTCTTTTGGGGGATGGCGAAAATCTGCTTGGTAATTTTATCGATGCTTATCAAACTGTGAGAAATGCAGCTCGGCAAACTCAACTAAAAGCATTAGCACAAGTACCAGGAATTTATGTTCCAAGTTTGTATGCAGTGGAATATCATGATATTGATGGTGGGATTAAATCTATTTGTCCTATTGCACCAGAAATTTCAACTGTAGTCCAAAAGCAAACTTATCGCAGCAATATTTTATCAGCTTCTACTGTAGTAACTCAAAAAGCAGCCTGGGAAAATATTTATATGGTAGAAGTGGTGAGAAGTTGTCCAGAAATGTGTCGTTTCTGTTTAGCAAGCTATCTCACTTTACCTTTTAGAACTGCTAGTATTGAAGAGTCATTAATCCCAGCAATTGAGAGAGGTTTAGCAGTTACAAATAGACTCGGATTATTGGGTGCTTCAGTGACTCAACATCCTGAATTTGATAATTTATTAGATTATATTAGTCAGCCAAAATACGATGATGTGCGATTGAGTATTGCTTCGGTGCGAACTAATACTGTCACGGTGCAATTAGCGCAAACTTTGGCGAAACGAGATACTAAATCTTTGACTATTGCTGTGGAAAGTGGTTCGGAAAGATTACGGCGAATTATTAATAAAAAGCTAGACAACGATGAGATTATCCAAGCAGCAATTAATGCGAAAACTGGAGGATTAACAGGTTTAAAACTCTACGGGATGGTGGGAATTCCTGGTGAGGAACCAGAGGATTTAGATGCTACTATTACCATGATGCGTCAGATCAAAAAAGCTGCTCCTGGTTTACGCTTAACACTGGGATGCAGTACCTTTGTACCCAAGTCGCATACACCATTTCAATGGTTTGGGGTAAATCGTCAAGCAGAAAAACGTTTGCAGTTATTACAAAAACAGCTCAAACCCCAAGGGATAGATTTTCGCCCGGAAAGTTACAATTGGTCTATAATTCAAGCTTTGATATCGAGGGGCGATCGCAGACTATCACACCTATTAGAACTGACTCGCAACTTTGGGGATTCTCTCGGTAGCTACAAACGTGCTTTTAAGGAACTCAGAGGGAAACTACCTGAGTTAGATTTTTATGTTTATGCTAACTGGTCAACTGAGCAAGTCTTACCTTGGCATCATTTGCATGGCCCATTACCACAGTCTACCCTGCAAAAGCATCTAGCAGAAGCCACAAATCAGTTTAAACCATCTGAGCAATTGCTAATGACTAATGGTTAATGATAAAAAAATAATTCATTGGCAATTAGTGATCCAAAATCTAAAATTGATAAATGCAAACTACAGCAGAGTTTTATTGTGCTTATTGTGGGGAAACAAATCTGACTTTTGTTGACTTGAGTGGAGGTGGACAACAATCTTATGTGGAAGATTGTCAGGTTTGCTGTCGTCCCAATATTTTGTATATCCGTGTTGATGAAGAGACTCTGGATATTGAAATTGATACTGAATATGAAGGCTAAGTTTGAGGTTGTTCTCAATGCTGGACTTTAAGTACTCCTCAGTAATTAATGCACCTGTAGAAGTTGTGTGGCGATTTCATGAAAGGCCGGATGTTTTACAAATGCTAACTCCACCTTGGCAACCCGTGCAAGTCATGCGTCGCGAAGCAGGATTGGGTGTGGGTGCTGTCACGGAATTTCGTCTTTTTTTGGGGCCATTACCTTTACGTTGGTTAGCACGTCATACTGAATATGAAGAATATCATTTGTTTACCGACGAGCAAATATCCGGCCCCTTTGAGTATTGGGTACATCGACATCGATTTGAACCCGAAAATGGTAAAACCAGGTTGACTGATGAAATTTCTTTTTCTTTACCTGGTGGATCTCCAGTCGAATTTTTGGGTGGTTGGTTAGTCAATGTGCAGCTAGAAGCAATGTTTCGTTATCGTCATCACATTACTCGACAGGAGTGTGAGTCAAGATGAGGTGGGGATTGGGGACAATAACTTTATTTAAGAATTAGATTTTTAAATAAATAAAAAAGTCCAGGACTTTTAGTTGTTCTGGACTTTTTTTCGTATGATAATAATTTCAAATTTCAACCGTTAAAATGCTGATATTTAAACGTCGCTAACTACTTATTTGCGGCGGTAGACTTGCTGTAAAACAAAGAAAAACATGAAGATTTTACAATTTAAATTGTATCATAAAGTAAGTTTAAACTTAGTTTTTGTCAGTCTCGGCTGCTTGTCCTTTTTCTCACCTTTCGCAAAGGCAAAAGAACAACATTACAAAGAATTGAAATCAGGAAATAACTTCAATCTTCACCCAGTACAATTGCTACAAAAACAAGTTTGTCCATCTGCACAATTGCTACCGAAGCGAATTTTTGAGACAGCGAAATATTATGTTTATATTTGTAAGGGAGACGAAAAAACTTCCCTAGGCTATTACGTACAAATTTCTAAAAATAGTGGTAGTCAAATTACCCTTCCTGTCAATAAAAAAGTCGGTGAAGCTTACTTTGCTAAGAATACTGGGGTAATATATACTGTTACGCCTTATGAATTATTAATAACTAAATTCACTAAAGGTAGTAGTGTGGTTTTAAGAGAAAAAATTAATAGTGCGATCGCAGCTGATGGTCAATCTTTATCTAAGAGTTGTCCAACGGGGAATACTTCTTTTGTAGAAGCTGCAACCAAAAACTATATTGTATATATTTGTGGTAGACAAACACCAGAGATTTATGTAGCTATTACTAAGAATGGAAATAATACAATTACTCTACCATTACAATCAAACTATAATTATTCTACAAACACAGAAGATAGTGAATATATTGCGATTAAAGGTAAAACTTATTATCTTCTCAATCGGAAAATTCTCAAAGTATCTCGCAATGGACGCAATTTAGTTAAGGAAAAAGTTTTATATTGGCATTAACGATTTAAAGGAAAAAATTCATATTTATTTGCAGATGTGCGGTTTGGTTTAATCTGAACTATGATAATATCATTTTTGTTTTGAATATAGCGATCGCCTGATTGTAAAAACTGAATTTTACCAGTCGCACCGTTAGCTGAAAATTTGGGATTACGTAAGACTTTTTGCAGTTTATCGCGAGTTTTACTTTGCTGCAAACCGTCAGCAATAGCTACAGTTGCATCGTAACTTGTCGCAGAACGCCAAGTGACTAAGCTACTCCAAAGTTTCTGAGAGTTTTTACTAAATTCACTCTTCATATTACTTCTAATTTCCCAAGGGACAGCTAAGACTAAACCATTAACATCAGCTTGTCCTTTTTGTAGAGTTTGTGAAGTATATAGTGAAGTGCTGGCAAATAATTTGAGTCTACCTTGATTGGCTTTGGCTAAATCTAAAGCTTTACTAATTCTATCTATATGGGGAGCTAAAAATAAACCTGTAGCACCATTACTACTTGCATCCGCAATAATTTTTTGAGGATTGAAATCTGCTGCTGAAAAATCACAGTTGATATTCACAATATTTCCACCGCCGGCGATAGTAGAAGAAGTAAATTCATCGCGAAAAGATTGATTATCTATAGCTTTTTCATCTACACAAATCGCCAATTTTTTGATTCCAGCATCATTAATAGCATAATGAGCAACAGAATCAGCTAAAAAACGTAGATTCGGAGAAGTGCGAAATATATAGAAACCACATCCTGATAATTTCAGCGAAAAGCTAGTAGGAGAAATATTAACTAGTTTCCCTTCTTCGTAAATTCCACAGGCTGCGACAGAAGCATCGGAAGCATTATGTCCAATAACTGCGAGGATTTGGTTATTTTTGACAAAAAAATTGGCAAGTTGTTTAGAAATATCAGGATCATTGTCGTCATTAGCTATTTCTATTTGCAAAAAAGATCCTTGAATGCCACCTTTATTATTAACTTCATTTTGAGCTTGAGCCACACCTTGAAGTATTTCTTTGGCAACATTGATATTACTACCAATAGGGACGCTAACAGCAATTTTTAAAACTTTACCATGACGAGCAGCCAGAGCATTTTGTAAGTATATGTGTGTTTCAGGATCATTGGGTATTTTTTGCAGAGATTTTTGGAAATATGCGATCGCCTGATCATAATTCTCTGTAGCAAAAGCTTCTACGCCTGCTTTTTTCTCGCTACTGAGATTATCTTTAACTAAAATTTTGTCCCCCAAGCTGAGACGATTAAAAATCGAGCCTTTGAGTACGAATTTGTAGTGACTCGCATTTTTCGGATCAATTTTGACTTCTACTAACACCGCCGTACCAATGCGATCGCCCCAAGGTGAAAATTGAATAGTTCCCGTAGCGCCTTCTAAAGAAAAACTATTAGATAAAGCTTGTTGGATGCCATCTCTAGTGTTATCATTTTGCATTAATGCTTGGGCAATTGTGTTGGTAGC
The DNA here is from genome assembly GCF_059505505.1 of Pelatocladus sp. Lineage (NCBI taxonomy): Bacteria > Bacillati > Cyanobacteriota > Cyanophyceae > Nostocales > Hapalosiphonaceae > Pelatocladus > Pelatocladus sp. The sequence goes on from NZ_JCACKS010000008.1 coordinate 14,491, forward strand.
ATCATAAGCATTTGCTGTACGCCAAGTAATAGACTCTGGATTATGCCATAATTTATAGGCATCTTTAACAAAGTTTTTATTAGCAGAAGCATCGGCGTGCCAAGGAACAGCCATCACTAAATCATTGACAGCTTTACCAGCCATCAAAGTTTTTTTAGTTTGCATACTGGGATTGCCAAATAGCATTAATTGCCCTTGATTAGCTTTAGCAATTTCTATAGCTTTATCAATTCTGTCAACATGGGGATTGAGAAATATGCTATCGGCTTTTTCTTGTTTAGCACGTTCTATGGCAACTTTGGGCTGAAAATTTTTAGCTGCTAAATCGCAGTGAATATCAATTAATTGAGTGTTATTTTTAGCAAGTGCTGAAGCTATCGCAGGTTCATAAGACTGATCTTTTGATTGAGAATCACGACAGATAGCAATCCGAGTTTTGCCTTCTTTTTTTGCATAATCAGCTAAAGTTTCAGCAATCACATCATTTCTAATTACAGTTCTGTAAATATAGCTGCCATTAATGCGATTTTGGGGATCAGTTACCAATGGAGAAGAACTAGTTGGTGAAATCATCACCAATTTTCCATCCTGATAAATTTTAGAAGCAGGCACGCTAGCATCACTACTATTATGTCCAACTACCGCTAAGATATTTTTCTCTTGTACAAATCTCTGGGCAACTCTTTCAGCAATAATAGGATTATTATCATCATTGACGATTTCTACCTTTAATAACTTGCCATCAATACCACCTTTGAGGTTAATTTCTTCTTGATATTGTGCTACCCCTCGTAAAATTTCTTGTGCGACATCAGGATTTGTACCAATCGGAACTGGAACTCCTATCGTTAATGCTTCTTGACCAGCAATCTTGGCATTATTCAGATATATTAATGACTCTGGATCATTAGGTTGAAGTTGCAAAGATTTTTGGAATTTATCAATTGCACGATTATATTTTTTTCTAGAAAATGCTTGTACACCTTGTTTTTTATATTCTGTTTCTACTGTTTTAACTAAAATTTTATTGCCATCACTAAAGCGGTTACGGAAGTTGATTTCATTAATACCATATGCTAAAACTGCACCAACACACCCCAACGAAACTGTAACAATAGCTGTGCGAAAAGCCTTTTCTTTCCAGTTAATAATTCGGGGATATTTGAGTTCCCTTGCAGCTGGATTCTGAAAAATTACAGGTAGCCAAGAAGCACAAGGATAGTCTCTTTCCCACTCTTCATGTAAGCGTTCCCGTGCTTGGTTTACAGATGTATATAAAGATTCACCGTTAGTGAATGCTGTGAGAAAATATTTTAAAAACTCTTGAGCAATAACATCAGGTACAGGTTCCCGCATGACGATGGTATAGGGAATGCGTAAATTAGCTAAATTGCGAGCTAATCCTAGTCCATCGCAAGAGTTAAAAATTGCTAATTTTAATCCCTTTTTTACAGCATGTCGGAGAGAGTAACGCAAGTTTTGTAATGATAAATAACTCTCATTATCATTGATTTTAATTTTTCCCCCATCGTCACCTTCTTGACTGATACTATGACCAGCAAAAAATAAAATATCCCAAGATTTATTTCTCAGATTTTCAATCAACTGGCGACGTGTAGGTTCTATTAAAGATTCAACTTTTGCACCTGGTAAATTATGAAGAGAATCTAAATCTTGTTGAAGGTCAATTCCTTCGCTACTACCTAAAATTGCTAAAATTTTGACTGGTACTTTCAGTTGCTTTGTTGATGGTTCGTATTCGGAACTAATTACTATTTCGGCTTGGGGATGGCTAGTGGAGAAAAAACCCCATAAATGCCAAGGTAATCTTCGCAGCAATGAATCTTGAGTCTGTAAAATAAAGCGAACATCTTCAGAATTACCAATTTGTTTTGATAATTGTCGTTCTACTTCTAAAACAGATGCTTGATTTAACCAGGTGTTGAAACTATCTTTAAATTTTTGAGCAGCTTGATTACAAATACCTTTACTAGAGAAGTTTGTAATCTGGTTTTTCGGGATAATAATCAACCAATTTGCTTCTAATTTCTCATAAATAGATTGCCATACAGTGTATGTTGTAGGAACATTTGGTGCAGGTGGTAATCTACCAGAAATCTCCGCAATATGAGGTTTCCCAGCTTCACCAATTCTCACTCTGACAGGAAATCCCCTCTCAAAAGAACCCTCCCCGATTTCAAAAATGACTAGTTTAACTCGCTTAACCACATTTTCCACCCTTTTCATTTATCAGTTATCAGTTATCAGTTATTAGTTATCAGTCATCATTTATCAGTTATTAATTTCATCACTTGGAACTAAACACTATACTTATAGCGGTTCTCGCTCAGATGAGGTACATTCTCAAAGTTGAAATGATTTATCTATGAAGTCTAGCTATACTTCATTAGCATAGGAAACGCTATATTAAGCTAAAGAGATTGCTGACGCTTGTTATAATCCCCCAGCATACGTCACCAGGACTTTCCACTAATTTAAATCATAAAATTTTCTGTAATCACAGCATCATTTAAACTAATCCTAACTCGGAATCTTTCACCAAATTCCGCACAAAACTTTAATTGAATATAATCATCCTCTTCTCTAGCTTGAACTTCTAAAAATGGCTGTCCATTATCGTATAATCCTGCTAATTGTAAACCTGATGGTAAATAAGCATTATTCATTGGATAAACCCGCAATAACACGGCGACTGTTTGATCTGGTTTAGATAAAACCGCTACCATCAAAGCAACAGCGCTACTATCTAACTGCATCCCTAAATCCATGATGCGTCTAGCACTCACAGCAGGATGATTAGGTTGTAGAGTCCACAAAATTTCTGCAAGAGTCCAACGTGTTTCTTCATCTTCAGTCGTTTGAATTAAATGAACCAAAAGATCTAGAAGTTCGGATGAAAGATGACTATTATTCTTTATTTCAATATTTTCACGACGATTGTTGAATTTTTTTGACAAAAATTTGGTTGGTAAACATTTTTGCCAACTATGATTGGGGTATAATTGCTCGATTATTTGCCAGACAATATCTGGTGATTCTAATTTCAATCCTCTGACACGTTTAATAGAACGATATGTAAATTGATGTTTTCTTTCACGAGTAAATTCTTCAACTGTTTGCCATTCAATTGCGTATATATTTTCTAACCACTCTCGCAAATAAACTAGATGCGATCGCTCAATTAATTCATCTAATGGTTGTAGCTGGTTCAGATCAATTTCTGCTGCTGTAACATGGGGTAAAAATCCCCAAATTTTACCTTCTTTACAAGTTTGATTTATTTCGACAACCACATAACCAATGCGATCATCCCAAACCTCCGGCGGAATGTCACAAGTGCGATCGCCTGTGCGAATTGCTCGACATTCCAAATGTCCTACTCCAGTCAACACTAAATCAGCAACATTATCAATTAATCTTCTATAAGGATTCCAACTATAGCTAGATGCTAAATCTGTAGGAATTTCTAGCATTTGCAAATAAGTATTAACTACTTGAACAGCTAAAGTATTTAAATAGACTTGTTTGGCTCTAGTTTGTGTTGGTTGTTCTCTAGCAAATCTGAGGGCATTTTCTCGAAATTCTTCAGAAATCGGGATAGATATGGTTTGATGTTCGATGATGTAATTCATAGTTGTAAACTGAAACTTCAAATACAGTTAATCAAGATAGCCTTGGGATCTACAAAACTCTTCCAAAATCGGAAGACATTTTCTTTTGTAGAAACCACTGAGAGTAGGAATCGATACACTAAAATCCTGTGATATATCTTTCCACGCAACTTCCAAAAGAAAGCGGCGTTCAATCAAAACTTGACAATTAATATCCGGGCGATCGCTAATATGAATACGCTGTAATTTCTTGGCTTCTATTATCAGCCATTCCTGGATATCTTTGATTAGGGGAGATGGTTCGGATGGTGCAGGAATTAAACTTACCGGATCTATTTCTTCACCATTTTCTCCTGTTATAGGAGAGATGGTTTTTCTCTGAGTTTCTTGTCTTTTGCGGTAAATATCTTTCAGGCGATAATTCAAGTAAATATTTAACCAGCATGTCACACAACCTTTATTCGGATTGTAGGCTTGTTTAGCAGTTGTAGCTTCACAGAGATTTTGATAGAAATATATCCAAGTTTGCTGCAAAGCTTCTTCAGCATCAGGTACACCATTACCCCGCAAAAGTTTACCTGACTTTTGAATCAGATAAATAATTTTATTTAATTTCCTTTTGCGTTCTAAACTACCTCTAGGATGCTGACAAGCTTCTCGAACAAGCTGGAGGATTTGCGCTTTGAATTCATCCATACTGTAAAGGATTGGTTAACTTTTAACAGTCTTGGCTCAATCTACTGCTACAGTTTCTAGGGGCGTTTATCCAGATTTGATTTCACTTCTGGGATCAAAATTTTCCCGTCACTCTTAAGTTCATTCATCGCCTTACTAACATCGATACCAGTAGTCTGGCGCAACTGTTCTAATAAAGAAGCAACTTTTGGGATACTACCACCATTTACAGCATCAATCACAGTTAAATTTTCTACTTCAACTTGCGGAACTCCCTGAGCCATCATCTTCAACAACGGTTCTAACTTCTGGAACAAGAAGATTTCCCGCGCCGACGCACCAGCATTTTGCCAAGATTCAGCTAAACGCTGTGTACCTGCGGCTTGGGCTTTACCATCTTCAATAATTCTGGCTGCATCGCCCTTCGCTTTGGCGATCGCTTGCTGACATTCTGCTGTAGCTGGGGCGATCACATCTGCTTGCAATTGATTTTCTACTTGTTTAATGCGTTCGTTTTGTACCGCCACCTCCGCCTGTACCCGCGCAATCTCTGCATTGACTATCGCCTCTACTTCTGCCACCATCGCTGTTCGCTTCGTCAAAGCATCTCTAACTCTGCGTTCCGCCTCCGCTTTTGCCACTTCCAAATCCCGTTCGATTTGTCTTAACTTAGTAATGCGATCGTTTTCCGAACCTTTAATAATCGCCTCCGCTTGAGCTTGAGCTTCCGCTATCCGTGCATCTCGTAACAACTCCGCCTGCTGCTTACGCCCAATCGAATCTAAATACCGTACCTCATCAGAAATATTTTTGATTTGTAAATTATCCAAAACTAATCCCAATTTTTCTAAATCATCCTCAGCCTCTTCCAACAAAGTTTTCGCAAAAGTAATTTTATCTTCATTCACTTGTTCTGGCGTCAGATTCGCCAACACCCCTCGCAAATTTCCCTCCAAAGTTTCCTTCGCTAACTGTTCAATATCTTTGCGAGTTTTACCCAACAATCGTTCAATTGCATTGTAAATAATTGGTTCTTCTCCAGCAATTTTGATATTCGCTACGCCTTCCACAGTCAAAGGAATACCACCTTTAGAAAAAGCATTCACCACCCGCAATTCAATAATCATATTAGTTAAATCCATGCGGAAAGCTTTTTCAACTAAGGGGACTTGAATCCCACTTCCGCCCTTCACCAAACGGTATCCTACCGAATTTCCATCGCTTCTAGAAGTGCGACTACCAGCGAAAATTAACACCTCACTCGGCTGACAAATATAGTACAAATTGCGAATCACCCACCAACTAGCAGCAGTACCAGTACCAAAAATTCCAAGTAGTAAAGCAATAATTTCCATGATATTTTTCCTTGAATAGTGATCGGGGATTGGGAATTAGGGATTGGAGATTGGGAATTAGGAATTAGGGATTGGGGATTGAGAATTAGGGATTGGGAATTAGGGATTGGGGATTAATAATATTTCCTAATTTCTGTTCCCTATTCCCTGTTCCCCGATCCCCGAACGCGAGTGCGTCTCCTCTGGAGAATCCCCAATCCCGATCACTCCTGATTCAGAGTTCCCGTGACATCAATTCCTAACGTCCGATTCACATTTTCTAAAAACTGCAACACAATCTCTGGATAAACATTCACCAAACTAGCCAAAGATTTACCATCGCCGTTGTCAATCACATTCACTTTATCGATTTGAATTCGCTGGGGAATTTGCACCGCTTCTTGTAGTACCATTTCGATTTGTTGAATTAAAAACAACTTCCCAGCTTCTGTTCCTGTTTGCTGCCAAACTTGGGAAAGAATATCGTTGACTAAAGCTGCTGCTTTCGCATTTTCTTCCAAAGCGGCGGCTTTACCTCTAGCATGGAGTTCTTGGGCTTGGGATTGGGCTAAGGCTGGTAAAACTGTATCTGCTTCTAAACGCAGACGTTCCAATTCAGCCCGTAATGCTTGTAGTGCTTGTTCGGCTTTGGCTTTCTTTTCTTGAGCTGCTGCTTTGGTAATCTCTTCTTCGGAACGGGCTTTTTGTTCTAATTTGGCTTTAATTTTACGCAGTTCGTTTTCTTTTTCTAAAACAATAATTCTGTCTTGGGTTTTAGCAACTTGGGCGTGTTCTTCACATTGCGCTTCCACTTGTTCTGCTTGGGCGATCGCATCTGATTCGGCAATTTCTGCATCTCTGAGAATTAAGGCTATTTGTTTACGCCCCAAGGATTTGAGATAATCGACGTCATCAGAAACACTTTGAATTTTTAAAGTATCGAGTTGCAATCCCAATTTTGCCAAATCACGACTGACATCAGAGGCGATACGTTCAGCAAAACTTAGTCTATCTTCGTTGAGTTCTTCTGGTGTCAGAGTAGCCACAACACCTCGTAAATATCCTTCTAAAGTTTCACGAGAAACACGCGTTAACTCTGAACGATCGCGATCCAAAAAACGTTCGATCGCATTACCCACCACCGCCGGATCAGTAGAAATTTTCACATTGGCGATCGCTTGAATATTTAAAGGTGTCCCCCCTTTAGCATAGGCGTTTCGTACCTCTACCCGCACAGGCATTGTTGTTACATCCATGCGTTTGACAGTTTCCACAATGGGAATTCGCATAGCGCGCCCACCCACCAAAACCCTGTAACCTAATTGTTGTCCATCCTTGTTTCGCCATTTACGCCCCGAAAGAATCAAAATTTCATTAGGCTTGCAAATACACAAAAACGACTTCAAAAACCAGACAATAATAATAGCGCCAAAAATTGAAGCAGCGATCGGGAGGCTAGTAAACACTAACCCTTCTATCCCATTATCTTGATTTTTTGTCACAGGCCGATCAGCTGGAATTTGCCCGACTTGTACAGTTGCGATATTTTTCATAATTTGGTTTTGGTTAGTTGTTGATGGTTGACGATTAGTGTTTTCTGGGTAGAGGCGAAGCATTTGTACGAAGATATAGCAGTTCTCGGTTGTGTCCAATACGTACCCCTCCCCTTAATCCCCTCCCCGCAAGCCTGCGGTGTACACATAAATCCTCTGATCCCCCTAAATCCCCCTTTTTAAGGGGGACTTTGATTCTAGTTCCCCCTTTTTTAAGGGGGGTTAGGGGGGATCAAAACGCTACTAGGCAACTTTATAAGACTTCTGTGTACACCGCAGGCTTGCGCTTAGGGGAGGTTTTGCGTCAGCAAAGCCGGGGTGGGGTTCCGACT
>NZ_JCACKS010000009.1:0-21787 GCF_059505505.1 Pelatocladus sp.
TGCTTTTACCTACGCTGCAAACTCTCGTTTGTGGGGGGAGAGTGAAAAACTACTACAAGATTTCAATCAAAATTTAAATCAAAAGTTATCCTTTGAGGAGTACTGTAACGGGATTATTCGGGCAAGTCTAGAACAAGTGGTGAAGTTATTACCACCAGATGTCAACCTGAGAATTCTGGAAATCGGGGGTGGAAATGGAATTGCTACAGAAGTTCTGCTCCCAATTTTGCCATCAAAGCAAACTAATTACACTTTTACGGACGTAGGTGGTTTGTTCCTACAACTAGCTGAACAAAAATTTAGCGCCTATCCTTTTGTTGAATATCGTTTGCTAGACATTGAGCGACCTCCAACTGAGCAAGGTTACTCAACACACTGCTTTGATGTAGTAATAGCTGTCAATGTGCTGCATGTTACTCGAAACATGGCACAAACCTTAGACCATGTACGCTCTCTGTTAGCCCCTGGAGGCTTTCTCCTGATTTGGGAAATTACACAACCTCAAATAGAATTCGACATGACTGACGGTCTGCTGATGAATCCGCTTGAGGATGAAGAACGCAGCCAAGGAAATCCGTTTTTATCAAAACAGCAGTGGGAGGAAGCACTATGCGAGCGTGGGTTTGTTGAGGTAGTGGTTCTATCTGAAATTGAAGCTTTTGGGCACGATGTTCTGGTGGCTCAAGCTTCGACAGCGGGAGATTTATCAGCACCACCAGCATTTACCATGTTGGTTGAGCAAAAAAAAGCCGATCAGATGCCTCAAGTCTCATTAAACAAGAAAGCCGACATTGCCGATTGGTTCTACATTCCATCATGGAAACGCTCGATGCTGCCACAGCCTTTGGACTTAAAAGTTCAAGCAACTCAACCAGGATGTTGGTTAGTGTTTGCCGATGAGTGCGGCTTGGGTGAGAAAATGGTCGAAGGTCTCGATCTTGACGGTCACGAGGTGATTACAGTCAAGGTTGGAGAGCAATTTGGTAAAAAGAATAAATCGTCTCAATGGGCATATACCATCAACCCTCGACAACGGGATGATTACAACGCACTATTCAAAGAGCTTCTTGCACTGAACAAGACCCCAAATAAGATTGTTTATTTATGGAGTGTCACACCAAATCTCCACACAAAATTATCAATTGATTCCTTAGAAAAGTCTGAATATTTATGCTTTTACAGCCTACTGTTTTTGACGCAAGCACTTAATGACAACAATCAAACACATTCCCTTGAAATTGCGATTGTCTCAAACAATATGCAGGAGGTGACAAGCTCAGAAACGCTATGCCCAGAAAAGGCACTTCTTCTCGGGCCGTGTAAAATTATTCCAATAGAGTATCCAAATATCAGCTGTCGTAGCATTGATATCGATATTCCCTCAGATGAAAGTTGGCAAGAGGAACAACTGATTAAAGGGCTGTTGAACGAGCTATATGCCCAAACATCTGACCAAGTTATAGCCTACCGTGGGTATCATCGCTGGGTGCAGGACTTTCAACCTATCCGATTAGATGGAAGAGTTGAAGGAAATCCTCGATTAAGGGAAGGGGGAGTCTATTTGATTACGGGTGGGCTAGGAGGCATTGGTCTTGCACTAGCAGAATACATAGCACAGACAGTACATGTTAAGCTAATACTTCTAGGGCGTTCAGCTTTTCCCGACCGAGACGAGTGGTCACAATGGCTATCAACTCATGATGAGCAGGATAGCGTCAGCTGTAAAATCCACAAATTGCAGGTCATAGAAGCATTGGGTGCAGAGGTGATGGTGGTTAGCGCTAACGTTGCTAACTTTGAACAAATGTCGGCGGTTATCAAAAAAGCGAATCAGCAATTTGGTCAGATAAATGGGGTGATTCATGCAGCAGCAGTTCCTGGAGGAGGCATGATTCAACTACAAACAAAAGAAGTTGCTGCAACTGCTTTGGCACCAAAAGTTGTGGGAACAATAGTTCTCGATCTTCTCTTCAAGGATGTCAAGCTGGATTTCTTTGTACTCTGTTCATCACAAAGTTCGTTTCTGGGCGTACCAGGGATGGTAGACTATACTGCTGAAAACACCTTCCTTGATGCTTTCGCTCACTATAGTGTTTATCAATATAACAGGTTCACTATATCTATTAACTGGGATAGATGGAACAATTTAGGAATGGCGATCGCTGTCGAAGCAAGACATAAGCAGATAACAGGAGAAGCTTTGACGGCAGGAATGACGACTTCAGAGGGAATTGAGGCATTTAGACGTATTCTATGTAGTAATACAGTATCTCAAGTCATTGTATCAACACAAGATTTTCAGCGCTTAATTCAGACGCAGGATTCTGCTCAGTCTTTCTCAGAGGAATTAGCGCAACAGAATCAAGTCAAACAAACTTACCCCCGTCCCAATTTGGGAAATGCTTATGTTGCCCCTCGTAACGAGGTCGAACAAACCCTTGCTGACATCTGGCAACAACTCTTGGGTATTGGACAAGTGGGTATCTATGACAACTTTTTTGAGTTGGGAGGAGATTCTTTATTTGCTACTATGGCTGTTTCTCGATTGTGCAAAACCTTCGAGGTAAAATTACCTTATCAGAGCTTTTTTAAAGCACCCACTATAGCCCAGTTGGCTGAAGCGCTGATCCAAAAATTAATCGAGCAAAGCGATCGAGACGTATTGGTAGCAGCCTTAGCAGACATAGAACAACTATCAAAGGATGAGGTATAGACATTACTTGTCTCACAAGAGCATTTAATTGAGGTAAGGGGGCCAAATGAGTGAACTTTCTCAGCGCATCGCCAATCTTTCTCCAGAAAAACGCAAGCTTCTGCTGCAAAAACTGAATGAAAAAAAAGGAAATCCTTTCTCACCAATAGCGATCGCACCCCAAAGTCGAAAATCCAATTCGTTTCCCCTATCGTTTGCCCAGCAGCGCCTGTGGTTTATTGACCAGTTAAACCCCGATAGCGCCGCCTATAACATTGCTCAAGCCATGCGCTTTGAGGGTCAACTCAACGTGTCAACGTGGGAGCGTAGCATCAACGAAATTGTTAGGCGTCATGAAGCCTTACGCACTACATTTATCACAGTAGATGGTCAACCACTCCAAGTAATTGCCCCAACTTTAACCTTGACGATACCAGTAGTAAATATCCAAGAGTTGCCGCCAACGGTACGGGAACGTAAAGTTCAGCAATTAGCTACCGAACAAGCTCAGCGTCCCTTTGACTTAACCAAAGGTCCGTTACTGCGAGTGATGCTACTGCAATTGAGTCAAACCGAGTACGTGATGCTGTTCGTAATCCATCACATTGTTTGTGATGGCTGGTCGCTCAGTATATTCATTCAGGAACTGTCAGCACTTTACAAAAATTTTAACAGCGATCGCCCTGTTTTGCTTCCAGAACTTCCCATTCAGTATGTGGACTTTGCTCTTTGGCAGCGGCAGTGGTTTCAACAAGAGGAACCAGAGAGGCAACTAGCTTATTGGAAGCAGCAGTTGGCTAGTGCTCCCTCCGTAACAGAATTACCTACTGACCGTCCACGTCCGGTTGTTCAGACCTACCAAGGTGCAACGCAGTTTTTGCAACTTTCTAAAACCCTAACCGAGGCGCTTAAGGCTCTTAGTCAGCAGGAGGGAGTAACACTATTCATGACGTTGCTAGCGGCGTTCAAGACGTTGCTTCACCGTTATACTCAGCATGAGGACATCCTAGTCGGCACTACTGTCTCCGGGCGCAATTGGGTTGAAACTGAAGGGTTAATTGGATTTTTTGTCAATACCTTGGTAATGCGTACCTACTTTGGAGGCAATCCCAGTTTTCGGGAGCTTTTGGTAAGAGTGCGTCAAGTTGCTTTAGAAGCTTATGCTCACCAGGATCTGCCTTTCGAACAAATACTTGAGGAACTGAAGCTAGAGCGGTATTTGAGCCATACACCTTTGTTTCAGGTGATGTTTCAACTTCAGAATTTCCTAAAAACAACTCTCGAATTACCTGGTTTGACCGTGAGTTCCCTGGACATTGAAAAAGGAATAGCGAAGTTTGAGCTAGCTATGGAAATGATGGAAACCGAGCAAGGGCTAATTGGAATTATGGAGTACAACTCGGCTCTATTTGATGAGGTTACTATTAGCCGAATGTTGAGCTGTTTTCAAACCTTACTAGAAGGTATTGTTGCTAATCCTGACCAAAGAATCTCGAACTTGCTGCTTTTAACACTAGTTCAGGAGCAAGTATTGCTAGTAGACTGGAATGATACCTCTGTTGATTATCCTCAGCAGCAATGTATTCATGAATTATTTGAAGCACAGGTAGAAAAAACACCTGATGTGGTAGCTGTAGTGTTTGAAGATGAACAACTAACCTACAGTGAACTCAATGCTAGAGCAAATCAACTAGCACATTATTTGCGTTCTTTGGGAGTCAAACCAGAGGTATTGGTAGGGATTTGTGTAGAGCGATCGCTCTTAATGGTCATTGGACTATTAGCCATCCTCAAAGCAGGTGGTGCATATGTACCACTAGACCCTAGCTATCCTCAAGAAAGATTAGCATTTATTCTAGAAAATGCCCAAACACCAGTATTGCTGACTCAGCATAAACAGTTACATAAACTTCCTAAGAGTGACATACACGTAGTCGATCTTGATGCAGACTGGAGGATTATCTCACAGGAAATTGAGGATAATACGGAAAGTTGTGTCACATCTTTGAACTTAGCTTATGTAATTTATACATCAGGATCAACTGGAAAACCAAAGGGAACTATGATCCCTCATCAAGGACTGGTTAATTATCTGAGTTGGTGCAAGAAGTCTTATCCAGTAATGGATGGTTGTGGCACACCTGTTCATTCATCAATCAGCTTTGACGCAACGATTACAAGCTTGTTTTCTCCATTACTAGGGGGCAAGAAAATAGTTCTTCTTCCAACAGAAAATGAAATTGAAGCTCTTAAGACTGTTTTGTGCTCTAAAAGTGATTTTAGTTTAATTAAAATTACTCCAGCGCATCTGGAAATTCTCAACCAGTTGTTACCTAGTGAGGACATTGCAGATCAAACCAGAGCTTTGATTATAGGTGGAGAAGCTTTGTATGGTAAGAATCTTTCAAAATGGCGAACTTATGCACCCAATACCAAAATAATTAACGAATATGGTCCGACAGAGACTGTTGTTGGATGTTGTGTATATGAGGTATCAACAAAAACTTCTTTATCTGGTGTAATTTTAATAGGTAGTCCAATTGCTAATACTCAACTTTACATATTGAATAAACACTTACAACCTGTTCCTGTAGGTGTACCAGGTGAACTGCACATAGGTGGCGAAGGACTAGCACGGGGCTATTTTCACCGACCTGATTTGACCGCAGAGAAATTTATACCCAATCCTTTTAGCAAAAATGCAGCAGCACGCCTGTACAAAACAGGAGATTTAGCACGCTATTTACCAACTGGAGAAATAGAGTACATTGGTCGCATTGACCACCAGGTGAAGATACGTGGTTTCCGCATTGAACTTGGCGAAATCGAAGCGGTGCTAAATCAACATCCTGATATACAGCAAACTGTGGTGTTCAATCGGGAAGATCGTCCAGACAACAAGCGGCTTGTAGCTTATATCGTACCTCGTTTAAGTAAAATTCCTAGTTTTAGTAACCTGCGCGACTTTCTCAAAGAAAAACTACCTCAGTATATGGTACCTTCAGCCTTTGTGGTGCTAGAAGCGCTACCATTAACCGCCAATGGCAAAATAGACCATCAGCAATTACCCCAGCCTGACGATTTACCAAAAGAACTAGCAGCCGCTTACGTTGCTCCCCAATCTCAAACAGAAAGAATGCTTGCCAATATTTGGCAAGTAGTACTGAATGTGGAAAAAGTGGGAATTTATGATAATTTTTTTGATTTAGGCGGACATTCTTTACTGGCAGTTCAAGTTCATAGCAAGCTACGAGAAATTGTTCATAAAGATATATCAATAGTCGATTTATTTATATATCCAACTATCAGTTCTTTTGCCAAATATCTAAGCCAAGGAGATATTTTTGAGCCGGAAATAGAATCTTTGCCAACCTCCCGTAGAGCAGCCTTAAAGCAGCAACGCCAACGTAGAAACAGTTACCCTGCAACTGAAAATTAGGAGTCCTCAAATGAATCATCAAGAATCATTAAATGACCCAGAGTCAATAGCGGTAATTGGCATGGTTGGTCGTTTTCCCGGAGCGAAAAATCTGAATTCGTTTTGGCAGAATCTACGTGATGGTGTGGAGTCAATTTCGGTTTTTACCGATGGAGAACTATTAACGTCAGGGGTAGATTTACAGATTTTACAAGACCATAACTATGTGAAAGCCAAAGGAGTTTTAGAAGATATTGAATTATTTGATGCTGCTTTTTTTGGATTTAATCCCAAAGAAGCAGAAATCACCGATCCTCAACATCGGCTATTTTTAGAATGTGCTTGGTCAGCTTTGGAAAATGCTGGTTATAACTCGGAAATTTATCCAGGTCGGATAGGCGTTTATGCTGGTGTGAGCCTCGGTGGTTACTTGTTTCATAACTTAGTTAACAATCAAAATTTACTGGAATCAATTGGCATTTATCAAACATTATTGAGTAATGACCGTGATTTTTTAACCACACAAGTTTCTTACAAATTAAACTTAACTGGGCCAAGCGTAGTGATTCAAACTGCTTGCTCTACCTCACTGGTTGCTATTCATTTTGCTTGTCAAAGTTTGATTGCTGGTGAAAGTGATATGGCACTGGCTGGCGGTGTTTCAATTAGCGTGCCGCATCGAGTTGGTTATAGTTATCAAAAAGGAGGAATCTTTGCTCCTGATGGTCACTGCCGCGCCTTTGATGTCAAAGCTGAGGGAACTGTTGCTGGTAGTGGCGTTGGCATCGTGGTTTTAAAACGACTAGAGGACGCTTTAGCAGATAGAGACTGTATTCACGCAGTTATCAGGGGGTCAGCTATCAACAACGATGGTGCCGTTAAGGTTGGTTACACAGCCCCTAGCATAGAAGGACAAAAAAACGCGATCGCCCAAGCCCAAGCCGTCGCCGGGGTAGCAGCTGAAACAATTACCTACATTGAAACTCATGGAACCGGCACAGTTCTAGGCGACCCCATTGAAATTGCCGCACTGAAAGCGGCGTTTCGTGAGAGTACTCAAAAAAATGGTTTTTGTGCCATTGGTTCGGTAAAAACCAATATCGGACATTTAGATGCGGCTGCGGGTGTCGCAGGCTTCATCAAAACTGTTCTGGCACTGAAACACAAGTTAATTCCTCCCAGCTTGAACTTTCAGCAGCCCAATCCTCAAATTGACTTTTGCAACAGTCCTTTCTACGTCAACGCTACTCTGTCCCCTTGGGAGACAAACAACACCCCCCGGCGGGCGGGTGTGAGTTCCTTTGGCATTGGGGGGACTAATGCTCATGTAATTGTGGAAGAAGCACCCCCCATCGAAGCTTCCAGTCCTTCCAGACCTTGGGAATTGTTACTTTTGTCTGCCAAAACCGCTTCTGCTTTAGACATGGCCACAGTTAATTTAGTTGAACATTTGAGGTTACATCCTGAAGTCAACTTAGGAGATATTGCCTACACCTTGCAGGTCGGGAGACGAGGCTTTAACCATCGACGGTTCTTGGTTTGCCAAGATATTAACGATGCAGTCACAACACTAGAAATCAAAGATTCGCCCAGAGTTTTGACTTTTCACCAAGAACACCGCAACCCGCCCGTAGTGTTTATGTTTCCCGGACAGGGAACACAGTATGTAAATATGGCCTTGGAACTTTATCAAGTTGAGCCGACGTTTCAAGAGGCACTTGATTTGTGCTGTGAACTTTTCCAAGGGCACCAGGGGCTTGACTTACGTAGCGTGTTATATCCCAAGAAAGAACAAGTTGAAACTGCGACGCAGCAACTAAACCAGACCGCCATCACGCAATCAGCCCTGTTTGCGATCGCATATTCTCTAGCTAAGTTGTGGATGTCGTGGGGCATTCATCCCCAAGCGATGATCGGTCATAGCATCGGTGAATATGTAGCAGCACATCTTGCTGGTATTTTTTCCTTAGAAGAGGCTGTGGCACTGGTAGCAGCACGGGGACAGCTAATGCAGCAATTACCTAGTGGGTCAATGTTAGCTGTGCCACTTTCTGCCCAACAGGTGCAACCCCTGTTGGGGGAAAAACTTTGTTTAGCGGCGATTAATGCCCCATCCTTGTGCGTAGTTTCCGGTTCTACAGATGCGATCGCTCAACTGGAAAATCACCTCGTTGCACAAGGTTTGAAAGTTCGCCGTCTTTTGACCTCTCATGCTTTCCATTCCCAGATGACCGACCCAATTTTAGAATCATTTAGACAGCTGGTAAACCAAGTTAACCTGAAGCCTCCTAAAATTCCCTATGTATCCAACATCACAGGTAATTGGATTACAGATATAGAAGCAACAGATCCAAACTACTGGGTTAAACATCTGCGGCAAACAGTTCGCTTTGCTGATGGGCTGAAACTTTTGTTACAAGAATCAAATCGGCTGTTCCTGGAAGTAGGCCCTGGAAAAACCTTAAGCACATTTGCCAGACAATCTTTACAAAAAGCAGATAATCATCTTATATTATCCACCTTGAAGCATCCACAAAACCAACAATCAGATCGAGAATTTTTACTCACAACACTTGGTCAAATTTGGCTAGCTGGCAAAGAGATTAATTGGTCGAAATTTTATCGACATGAAAAACACCTTAAAGAAGCTTTCCGCAGGAATCGCCTACCTTTACCCACCTATCCATTTGAACGCCAGCGTTACTGGATCGAACCACAAAAACAGGCAGATACTCTTAACAATTACGCCGCATCATCAAAGAAAAAGCCAGATGTTAGTTCTTGGTTTTATATGCCCATCTGGAAACAATCTATGCCGTCTCAGCCTTTTTAGCAGAAATCGCAAAGCAAAAGTCGTGCTGGCTGCTATTTATTAATGATTGTAGTTTGAGTTTGCAAATGGTGAAACAACTGGAGCAACAAAACCAGGATGTAATCGCCGTGAAAGTGGGAAAACAATTTGTCAAGCTCAGTAATAATACATATATTCTGAATCCCCGACAGCGTGATGATTATAGTCCCTTGCTTCAGGAACTCTGCAATTTGGGAAAAATCCCCAAAACTATTGTGCATTTATGGAGCGTTACCTTAGATGAACACACTCCTTTAGAAACTCAAGATTTAGGCTTCTACAGCTTGTTGTTTCTAGCTCAGGCACTAGGAGAACGTAATTTTACAGATCCTCTGCAAATTGGGGTTGTTTCCAATAATATGCAGCAAGTGACAGGCATGGAGACACTCGATCCAGAAAAAGCCACCTTGCTCGGTCCTTGTAAAGTTATTCCCCAGGAATACCCACAAATTACTTGCCACAGCATTGATATTATCATTCCCGAATCGAAAACTTGGCACGAAGAAAAACTTGTAGAAGATATATTATCAGAACTTATTCTGGAACCAGCTAACTCAGTTACTGCCTACCGTGGGAATCGCCGATGGGTGCAAACCTTTGAGCCAATGCAATTGCTAGCATCTGTCCCAGATAAACCTCGTTTACGTCATCAGGGAGTGTACCTGATTACAGGCGGGTTGGGAGGCGTTGGAGGAGTGCTTGCAGAATATTTGGCACAGACTGTGCAAGCAAAGTTGATCTTGATCGGACGTTCTAGTTTCCCTGGAAGAGAAGAATGGCAACAATGGCTGAAAAATCATTATCAACAGGATAAAATCAGCCGCCAAATCCGGAAAGTGCAAGCACTTGAAGAGTTGGGCGCAGAGATTTTGGTAAAAAACGCCGATGTTGCTAATCTAGAACAGATGCAGGCAGTCATCAATCAGGTAGTTGAGAAATTTGGCGAAATTCACGGTGTGATTCACGCTGCGGGGATTGCAGGAGGGGGTGTGATTCAACTCAAAACTCCAGAATTAGCAGCAAGTGTGCTTTCCCCCAAGGTGACGGGAGCCAGAGTACTTGATACTATTTTCCAAAATCAGCAGTTAGATTTCTTTGTTCTTTGTTCATCACTTAACTCAGTTTTAGGGGGATTTGGTCAGGTAGACTATTGTGCCGCTAATGCCTTTTTGGATGCGATCGCTTACTCTAAATCTGCCAAAGATGGAACCTTTGCAGTATCTATTAACTGGGATACTTGGCAAGAAGTTGGTATGGCGGTGGACACAGCGGTGCCTATTGACCTGAGACAGCGCCGAGAAGAGAACCTGAAAAAAGGCATGTTGTCCCAGGAGGGTAAGGATGTGTTTCATCGAATATTATGTCAGACTCTGCCTCAATTGATTGTCTCAACCCAAGATTTACAATTGATGCTTGAGCAGAGTCAGGCTGTAACACCGTTGACTGCTTTGCAAGAGTTAGTCCAGCCTTCTTTATCTAAATCAAAGCATCCAAGACCAAATTTAAGAAATGCCTATGTTACTCCCCGAAATCAAACAGAGCAGATTGTTGCTGAAGTTTGGCAGGAACTCCTTGGTTTTGAGCAAATTGGCAGCTACGATGATTTCTTTGAATTGGGTGGACATTCCTTGCTCGCTATCCAGATTATCTCTCAGTTGCGCCAAGCTTTTCAGGTGGAAATACCTCTGAATAATTTGTTTATAGCTCCGACGGTGGCTGCTCAAGCTGTGGCGATCACCAACCAGCAGACTCAATTGAGAACAGAGGATAATTCTGTAACTTCACTGCCCCGAATTATACCAAATCCAACTCAGCGCTATCAGCCTTTTCCTCTGACTGACGTGCAACAAGCTTACTGGATTGGTCGCAGTGGAGCCTTCGAGTTGGGAAATATCGCAACTCACGGATACCAAGAGATCGAAAGTATCGATTTGGATCTGGAACGGTTGAATCTAGCGTTGTGGCAACTAATCGAGCGTCACGAAATGCTGCGAACCGTGGTACTACCAGACGGTCAGCAACAGATTTTACAAACTGTGCCGAAATACCAGATTCAGGTTTTAGACCTGCGTGGACAGAACCCGGAAATAATGCGATCGCAGTTAGCAGATATACGGCAGCGGATGTCCCACCAAATACTACCATGCGATCGCTGGCCTTTATTCGATCTGCGAGTTTCTCTTTTAGATGCCCAACGCGTTCGACTTCATATCAGCATTGACGCTTTGATTGTCGATAATTGGAGTATGGAGATTCTGCAACGCGAACTGTTTCAACTTTACCGAAATCCTCAAGCCTTACTAGCTCCTTTAGAACTTTCATTTCGAGACTACGTATTAGCGGAGATTTCACTCAAAAATTCGGAATTTTACCAGCGTTCTAGAGATTATTGGCTCAACCGTCTCTCCACATTGCCCTCTGCACCGGAGTTACCGCTGATGACACGCCCTAGCTCTGTAACACAGCCCCACTTTGTGCGCCGGAGTGGGGACTTGCAGCCGACAATTTGGTTAAAGTTGCAAAATCGGGCTAATCAAGCAGGATTAACTCCTTCCGGCGTGTTGTTAGCTGCCTTTGCTGATATCCTGACTGTCTGGAGTCGAAACCCTCGTTTTACCCTGAATTTGACACTGTTCAATCGTCTGCCACTACACCCCCAAGTAAATGAACTGATAGGAGACTTTACTTCCTTGACCTTGCTGGCGGTAGATAATTCGATTCAGGAGCCGTTTGCAGCAAGGGCGCGACGACTACAGCAGCAGCTTTGGGAAGACTTAGAACACTCTTACTTTAGTGGGATTCAAGTTCTGCGAGAACTAGCGCGGACTCAAGGTGGAGCAACAAGAGCGGCAATGCCAATTGTGTTTACTAGCACCTTGACTCAAGGTACTTCAGACCAGGATACCTTGGAATCAGTCAACCTGGGAGAAGTCGTTTATAGCATTAGCCAGACTTCCCAAGTTTGGCTAGACCATCAAGTTTACGAAGATGGGGGAGCTTTGGTCTTTGTTTGGGACGCTGTGGAAGAACTTTTCCCAGAGGGACTTTTGGACGGTATATTTAGTGCTTATTGTCGCCTTCTCAATTCGCTTGCTACTGAGGAGGAGGTCTGGGAAGCAACAACACGACAATTCATACCCACAACACAGATAGAGCAGCAAGTAGCTATTTCTCCAGGAATGCTTCACACCTTATTTGCAGCGCAAGTTTCCCAGCGAATGCATCAGCCAGCTGTAGTCACACCCGACTGCACTTTGACCTATGGACAATTGCACTGCCGTGCCAATCAGGTAGCTCACCGACTCCGGCAACTAGGAGCTTGTCCTAATCAACTGGTGGCAGTAGTGATGAACAAAGGTTGGGAGCAAGTGGTAGCCGTCCTGGGAATTTTGATCGCCGGAGCCGCCTATTTACCCATTGACCCAGATATCCCTCAAGAGCGTTGTTGGCATTTACTAGAACAAGGAGAAGTTCAAATAGTGCTGACTCAGACTGCGATCGACACTCGTCTAAATTGGTCACAAAGCCTTCAGCGTCTCTGTGTGGACACTCTGGAGTTAGGGGAATACAACCAGTCCTTGGAGTCGGTGCAGACACCAGAGGACTTAGCCTATGTCATCTACACCTCCGGCTCCACTGGTCTACCCAAAGGAGTGATGATTGACCATCGCGGTGCAGTCAACACTATTCTCGACATCAACCAACGCTTTGGTGTCGGCGCAAATGACCGAGTACTAGCCCTGTCTTCCCTCAGCTTTGACCTATCGGTTTACGATATCTTTGGCACTTTAGCTGCTGGTGGAACAATTGTTATCCCCGAAGCCACGGCTAGCAAAGACCCAGCTCAGTGGTTAGAACTGATGCACCAACAGCAAGTCACTATTTGGAACTCTGTACCAGCTCTAATGCAGATACTGGTGGAGTACACAGCAGGTCGGTCTTCCCAACTGCCGAATTCACTGCGTTTAATTTTGTTGAGCGGCGATTGGCTCCCACTGAGCTTACCAGATCAAATTCAAGCGCTGTGCCAAAATGTCCAAGTTGTAAGCTTGGGAGGGGCGACTGAAGCTTCTATCTGGTCTATCTTCTACCCGATTGAGGCAGTTAACCAAGCTAGTAAGAGTATTCCTTACGGTAAACCGCTGACAAACCAGCGTTTTTACGTATTCAATCAGTTACTTGAACCTTGTCCAATTTGGGTGCCAGGACAACTTTATATTGCTGGAACAGGACTAGCACAGGGATACTGGCGAGATCGGAACCAGACCTCTGCCAGCTTTATCACTCATCCTCAAACCAAAGAGCGATTGTATAAAACTGGTGATTTGGGGCGGTTTTTGCCGGATGGCAATATTGAGTTTCTGGGACGAGAAGATTTTCAGGTCAAAGTCAATGGCTACCGCATTGAATTGGGTGAGATAGAGACAGTTCTGCAACAGCATCCTGGTGTGCGGGAGGTAGTAGTAACTGCTGTCGGAGAGTTACAAAAAAACAAGCAACTGGTAGCTTACATAGTCCCCAAGCAAGAACTAGTTCCCACTACTCAGCAGCTGATTGAAGCTTACGAACCCCCGCAATTTGAAGGAGTGTTGGTCGATCCAGTAGAGCGCATTGAGTTTAAGTTGCAGCAACCAGGATTACGACAGCTACAACTAAATCAATCCAGTATCCAGTTGCCTAAACCGGAATTTAATGAAGTTCTGACCCAAGCTTATTTGCAGCGTCAAAGCTATCGGCAATTTCTAGATGAATCTATTTCTCTGGAAAAGTTCAGCCAGTTTTTGAGCTGCTTGCTACAGATGAAACTAGATGAGTCTCCTTTACCTAAATATCGCTATGCTTCTGCTGGGAGCCTCTATCCTGTACAGACATACTTATATATCAAACCCAATGGAGTCGAAGGGTTGAAATCTGGTATATACTATTACCACCCTGCTGACCACCGTCTAGTACTACTTAGTGCTGTTAGCGAGATTAAGAGCAGCGTTTATGGTGGAAATCAGCCAATTTTTGAGAAATCAGCCTTTTCACTGTTTTTGATCGGGCAAATGCGTGCCATTACTCCGATGTATGGGGAATTGGCAAAAGACTTTTGTCTTTTAGAGGCTGGTTACATCAGCCAGTTGCTGATGCAGGTGGCACCAGAACACGAAATCGGACTTTGCCCCATTGGTTCCATTGAGTTTGAAGATTTGCGAGATTTATTTAGCCTGGAATCAACTCAAGTTTTACTCCACAGCTTTGTAGGTGGAGGGATAAACTCGGACTGGACTAAGCATTTGTTACAGCCCCAAACGACTCAAAAGCCAGACTCAATTACTGAGAATTTACGCAAGTTTCTGAAGCAGAAGCTACCCGAATACATGGTGCCTTGTGCGTATGTATTTTTAAATGTTTTGCCACTAACGCCCAACGGCAAGGTAGACCGAAAGGTTTTGCCAGTCCCCGACTTAACTAGGAATGACATCAAAGAAAGCTTTGTTGCACCCCGCACCTCTACTGAAGAAATTCTAGCCACCATTTTTGCTGAGATTTTGGATTTGGGAGAGATAGGAATACACGACAACTTCTTTGAACTCGGAGGCGATTCCTTGGCAGCTACCAGAGTAATTACGCGATCGCGTCAAGCATTCCAGCTGGATTTACCATTGCGGAGCTTGTTTGAAAATCCTACTGTGGCTGGTTTGGCGAATTGCATTCAGGCGTTTGGCATCACAGCACCAGAACTGCAATCGATCGCCGATATCACTGTAAGCGATCGCGAGCAAGGAAAATTATGAAACCCATTGACAAGTTATTATCTGATCTTAACCGCCTGGATATAAAAATCTGGAATGACGATCGCCAATTATGCTACGACGCTCCTCAAGGAACGCTAACACCTGTTCTGCGTTCTGAGTTGATTGAGCGCAAAGAAGAAATCCTCGCATTTTTGCAACAGGCTAATCTGGCATCAAGTTACACACTGAAGTCTATTCCCCGATTTCCACGACAGGGAAATCTGCCCCTGTCCTTTGCCCAGCAACGGCTTTGGTTTCTCAACCAGTGGCAACCTGACAACCCTTTTTACAACGAGTCTGCTGCCTTTAGCCTCCAAGGCTCGCTTAATATAGCTGCATTGACACAGAGTCTCAACGAAATTGTCTGCCGCCATGAAGCCTTACGGACAAACTTTGTATCCGTAGAAGGACAACCCAGCCAAATCATTGCTCCCTCCCTGACCTTGATTTTGCCAGTGATAAACCTGCAAAATTTACCAGAGATTGAGCGGGAAGCGGAAGCTCAACGTCTGATTGCTCGGTTGCTTCAACGACCTTTCAATCTAGCCAAAGATCCATTGCTGCACATGACTCTTCTCCAGTTGAGTCAAACCAAATATGTGGTGCTGTTGACAATGCACCACATTGTCTGCGATGGCTGGTCGATGGGAATCTTCTTCCAGGAGTTGGCAGCACTTTACGAAGCCTTCTGTAATGGAAAACCTTCTCTGCGAGACGCTACGCGAACACCACTGCCAAAGCTGCCTATCCAGTATAGTGATTTTGCCATCTGGCAGCACCAGTGGCTGCAAGGAGAGGTCTTGGCAGGTCAACTGAGCTACTGGCGGCAACAACTAGATAGCCATCCCCCGGTGCTAAATTTGCCAACTGATTATCCCCGCCCAGCTGTACAGAGTTTCCACGGGGCGACTCAATATTTATATCTTCCGATAGATGTCATGGAAGCCCTCAAAGCCCTGAGTTGTCAGGAAAAGGTGACTTTATTTATGACTCTGCTAGCAGCGTTTCAGACATTACTGCATCGCTATAGTGGACAAGATGACATCCTGGTAGGATCGCCGATCGCTAACCGTAATCAACCAGAAACTGAACGGCTTATTGGCTTTTTTGTCAATACTCTGGTACTGCGGATTTATCTGGGAGGCAACCCCAGTTTTCGAGAACTCCTGGGTCGAGTGCGTAAGGTGACGCTGGGAGCATATGCCCATCAGGATTTACCTTTTGAGAAGCTGGTGGAAGAACTGCAACCAGAGCGAAATCTCAGCTATCACCCACTTTTCCAGGTGATGTTTGTCCTCCAAAATGCCCCTAGTCAGGATATTAAATTATCCAGTCTGAGTTTGAGTTTTCTGAAGCTGGAAAACCAGACTGCAAAGTTTGATTTGAGTCTATCGATGCAAGAAACTTCTTCAGGGCTGAGGGGGGAGTTCGAGTACAATACGGATTTGTTTGAAGCTGCTACTATCAGCCGGATGATCGGGCATTTCCAGAACTTGTTACAGAGCATTCTTGCTAATCCTGAGCAGCATCTGGGTAGCTTGTGCTTGTTGAGTGTGGCCGAACAACGGCAGCTGCTAGTGGAGTGGAATCACATCCAAACCGACTATCCTCAAGAGCAGTGTATCCATCAGTTGTTTGAAAGCTCTGTAGAGCGATCGCCTGATGCCGTTGCTGTGGTTTTTGAAGACAAGCAACTGACTTATCGAGAGTTGAACCACCAAGCCAACAAAATCGCCCACTATCTCCAGTCTTTGGGTGTGAGGCCAGAAGTACTGGTGGGAATCTGCATGGAGCGATCGCTAGAAATGGTGGTAGGAATTTTAGGAATCCTGAAAGCTGGCGGAGCGTATGTACCATTAGATCCGTCTTATCCCCAAGAACGGTTAGCTTTCATGTTGGCAGACGCGAAACTTCTGGTGCTGCTGACTCAAGGGCGATTAGTTGCGGGATTGCCAGAACATGGGGCACAGGTAGTATGCCTGGATACCGACTGGCAGGCGAACACTTTTGGCTGGGCAAAGCAATGCCCACAGGATAACCAGGAAAATTTAGTCAATAATGTCACAGCTAAAAATTTAGCCTATGTGATTTACACATCCGGTTCTACAGGGACACCCAAAGGAGTGGCGATCGCGCACCAAGCTTTGGTAAACCACAGTACTGCGGTTGCTAAAGCTTATGAACTCCAACCAGGCGATCGCATTCTCCAATTTGCTTCTATTAGCTTTGATGTTGCAGCAGAAGAGTTGTTTTCTGCTTGGTTGGGCGGTTCAACTGTTGTGATCCGCCCCGAACGGGTGCTAGTCATCGCAGACTTCCAAGAATTTCTCAAGCACGAAAAACTAACTGTCCTGAATCTACCAACTGCATACTGGCATGAGTGGGTGTCCTACATTGCTCAACAAGAGATACCATTACCGATCGCGCTTCGGTTAGTGATTGTCGGAACCGAGTCAGTTTTACCAGAAAAACTTGCCCTCTGGCAGAAACTCGTAGACTATCTGTGCGAACAGCCGCCCTGCGGACACTTACGCATCCGTTGGCTTAATGCTTACGGTACGACTGAGACAACCATTGGGGTAACAATCTATGAACCAATTAGGCAAAAAAACCAACAACTTGCTCGTGTGCCTATTGGTCGTGCGATCGCCAACACGCAAGTCTATTTGCTAGATCAATATTTGAACCCTACGCCTGTTGGTGTAGCAGGAGAATTGCATATTGGTGGTGTTAGTCTAGCCAGGGGCTATCTCAACCGACCGGACTTGACCGCCCTTAAGTTTATTCCCAACCCTTTTAGCAAACAGACGGGGACACAACTCTATCGTACAGGCGACTGGGCACGCTATTTACCCAATGGAGAAATTGAATACTTGGGGCGAATTGACCAGCAGGTAAAAATACGGGGTTTCCGCATTGAATTGGGGGAAATTGAAGCAGTGCTGGCTAAACACCTTGGTGTGCGGGAAACTGTGGTACTCGATAGGGAAACTCAAGCCGGGAATCAGCAGTTGGTGGCGTATGTTGTTCCTCATAGCGATCGCACCCTGACCATCGACGAACTACGGGACTTTCTCAAGCAACATCTACCGGAATATATGATCCCGTCGGTCTTAGTGGTGCTTGATACAATGCCCTTGACACCAAATGGCAAAATAGATCGTCGGGCGCTACCTACAGTTGACAACACTAGACTCAAGTTAGAAAAAGATTTCCTCGCACCCCGGGATTCCTTGGAACTCCAACTGACGCAAATTTGGGAGGAAATTTTAGATGTCCATCCTGTGGGAGTACAAGATAACTTCTTTGAGATTGGAGGTCATTCGCTTTTAGCTGTACGCCTCATGGCTCAAATTCAGAAGCAGTTTGGATACAACTTGCCTCTATCTACTCTTTTTCAGGGAGCCACTATTGAAAAATCGGCAACTATCCTACGTCAACAGACTCATTCCCAGCCGTCCTCTCCCTTAGTAGCAATTCAACCTAGCGGTTCCAAGCCACCTTTGTTTTTTGTTCATCCAGTAGGTGGGAATGTTCTTTGCTACTACCAATTAGCACGTCATCTGGGAGCAGATCAACCATTCTATGGATTACAATCACTAGGTCTTGATGGGGAATCGCAGCCTTACACCAGAATCGAAGATATGGCAAATCACTACATAAAAGCGTTACGCGCCGTTCAAGCCGAAGGGCCATACTTTTTAGGAGGTTGGTCGATGGGTGGTGTAGTGGCTTTTGAAATAGCTCAACAATTACACAAGCAGGGTTATAAAGTAAACCTGCTTGCTTTGCTAGACAGTTTAGCACCAGTTGAGAGCAACAAAACTACAGATTATGAATATGACAATGCCAAACTATTAGCCAATTTCGCTAAGGATATGGCTGGCTCTAGAGAGAACAATTTGTCAGTTTTTGATGACAAGCTGCAACAGTTAGATATAGATGAGCAACTGAATCATTTCTTGGAACAAGCGAAGATAGCTAATTTCGTACCTCCAGATATTGGAAAGCAACAGCTTCACTATCTTATGCAGGTTTTCAAAAGCAACATCCAAGCCATGTTGAACTATGTACCGCAAGTTTATCCAAATCGAATCATCCTCTTCCAAGGCAGCAATATTGGTGAGCTTAATAATCCAACCTTAGGTTGGGATGAACTTTCCTCTAAACCAGTAGAGATTATTTATATTCCAAGTGAACATTACACGATGCTGAGTTTACCTCATGTCCAATTATTAAAAGAACAATTGAAATTGTATCTTGATTAATTTTACGAAATCGAACTTACCCTTGAATATTGGGGCGACATTAAAGCAGCTAAGTATAAATTAATTGGAAGATTTGGGTATAAATTTTGCCATAAATATAGTGAAAACTCTTTTGACAAAGCCAACTTGTCTTATCCAGTGAGCATCCTTAGACCTACCTAGGCCTTTCCAAATAATAAAATGCCCAGCCGTCGCTTTCGCCTGAAGGGCGAAAGCGCCTAAATACTTGGGCGGATGCCAAAATATATTTAATACGGCTGGGCATTTTATTACTTGGAGATCCCCTAAACCATAACCTGATTGTACAACGCCAAAATAACAGGACAGGAAGTATGCGTATAAAAATTGTGGCATTGGCATCACCAGGCGGCATCCGAGCTTACGTCGCCCTCGGGCTGGGATTGCAACGGGCTGGTCATTCAGTACAACTAGCTACTGTTTCTTATATGCAAGAGTTCGTTAGCAGTTGCGGATTGGACTTTGTGCCTATGGACTGTAATAACTTTAAAAAGATAAGTCCACTAATACCTTTCGGCAACAATCCCTTCCGTTTGATGCCTAATTTGGGCAATTGGCTACGACCAGTGAACGAGAGTCTGCTTCCTGTACTCTGGCAGGTTTGCCAAGATGCAGAGGCAATTGTTTTTAACTCAGAGACATTTGCCTGCTACGATATCGCTGAAAAACTTGGCATACCTTGCTACGCAGCTTGTGTGAACCCCCGTCATCAAACACGTGTTTTGCCTCATTTTCTTTTTCCTCACATACACTTACCAACTGTTCCGCGTTTAGAAGAGATTTACAACTGGCTGACCTACCCCTTGTTCGATCAACTCATCTGGCAATCTATTCGGCAACCAATTAACCAATGGCGACAGGAAACCTTGCACTTACCTCCTCTTTCCCCCAGGTCAGGTGTGTTGGCACGAATGCAGCAACAAAAAGTACCATTTCTTTACAGCTGTAGTCCTTCTTTTGTCCCTAAACCGAATGACTGGCCCGATTGGGTGTATGTCACTGGCTACTGGTTTCTTGAGCGTCCGTCGAACTGGCAACCGCCCAGCGACCTAGTAGATTTTCTGGCTGCTGGACCACCGCCAATTTATATTGAAACCTGGCATGAGAAAATCGGAGTAGAAACAGTTCGCAAAGTGCTAATTCAGACAGGACAGCGAGCAATTGTGCGAACCGTAGCAGGCGGGCTTCGTGATGCCAATTTTCCAGAAGATGAGATATTTACGATCCAATCAGTGCCTCACGATTGGCTGTTTCCGCAAATGGCGGCACTGGTGCATCACGGTGGTCATGGTACAACATTGAATGGTATACGTGCTGGCGTTCCTACAGTTACTATGCCCTACAATGGCGACCAGTTTCTCTTTGCGCGTAGAGTAGGGGAGTTAGGTTTAGGTCCACCGCCAATTGTGCAAGAACAGCCTTCAGTAGAGAAACTAGTTGTTGCAATTCAAACTGCTATCAACGATACAACAATGCGATCGCGTGCTGCGGCAATGGGCAAACGGATTCAGGCAGAGGACGGAGTAGCGAGGGCAGTCGAAGCTTTTCACAAGCATCTACCACCTAACTGACAACAGCACAATATCCCAGCCGAATCTATCCATTCAGGTTATGTAGTAAATGCAAGTACCTACATGCTGTAGCAATTTGCTTATTGATGATGTGCTAGTACGATTATACCTTTGTTTGCCAACACACAAATCTACATTATTATTATGATTATTGACGCGCAAACTATAGCAGAAGACACTGTTGTCGATAGTGACATTTGCATTGTGGGATCTGGGGCAGCAGGAATTACGCTGGCCAAAGAATTTCTAGGCACATCATATCGCGTCTGCCTTCTTGAAAGTGGGGGACTAGAACCTGATGAACTCACCCAATCCCTTTCTGAGGGCTATCCATTATAAACATCTTTCTTAACATTTCGAGAGTATTAACTCACGTCTCTAGAACCATGATTCGGTCGTTGTCCATTCTCAATAAAAACACAATTTTAGCGAGAAGGACAAACGCGAATTTGTCAAGTTCGCCTAAACTTTCAGTCTCTAAGATGCTTATATAACAAGGGTTTTAAGATTGTAAAGAAAGATGTGGGTAACGCATAGTTCTGAGGGGGAGGATGTTGGATTGCCATATTTCAAGTACATTCAGAGTTCCCGTTATTTAGGTGGTAATACCAACGTTTGGCAATCATGGTGTCGGCCACTTGATGAAATTGACTTTGAATATCGTCCCTGGGTTCCCTACAGTGGCTGGCCCTTTACCAAGCAAGAGCTAATTCCGTACTACAATCGTGCTCAACAGGTATGTCAGCTCCCTTATTCTGATTATGATCCTGCACATTTAGTAGAAGCTATAGGAAATCCTGAGTTACGTTTACTTCCATTACATAGTAGCCGGATAATTACAAAAATATGGCAATTTACCGTGCCACCAATGCGATTTGGGAAGACTTACAAAGTGGAACTTGAACGTGCGAAGAATATCCAAACTTATCTTCATGCAAATGTAGTAAATATTGAGACAAATGATACTGCACGATCAGTTACAAGATTAAGAGTATCTTGCATAAAAGGAACAAAATTCTGGGCTGAGTCACGGGTTTTTATTTTAGCTATAGGGGGAATTGAAAATCCACGCCTTCTCTTAGCATCTAATAAAGTTCAAAATACTGGTTTAGGTAATCAATACGATCTTGTTGGCCAATACCTTCGCCAAATTTATGAACTGGTAGAACAAGGATCGGCAGGGTGGATG
>NZ_JCACKS010000010.1:0-15485 GCF_059505505.1 Pelatocladus sp.
AATGGAAACTGTTCTCAAGCAAGCAGCGTCCTAACCAACATGGCTACGGCTATAATAGCAATCTCAACAACAAAGTTGCTTCATTTCAGTATTACCACTGCTCTGAAAATATTATTTTCAAGACTAATCTCAACACAGTATTGGATAAGTAGTAGTCTTGCTTGCTACCCAAAAATATTGCACATTAATTGGAGTCTAAGTATGAGCATAGTTGCTGGTAAGGATAATAAACAACAACTGTTACAGGCATTTCAGCAAATTTTGGCAGAGATATGAAGCTTTAATCCAAGAAAGTCAAGAAGAAAGACAAGTTTGGGAAAAAGAAAAAGAAGAGTATAAAATATCAATTAAAGAAAGAGATGAAAATCTAAAAAAAACTCGCCACAGAGATGCAACAGAATATAAATATAATCTAGAACTCCAGCGTAAACTGGAAATTGATGAATACGAACAACAGCAAAAAGTTTTATATAAAGAACTAGAAGAATTTCGCCAAGAGATAGAGAAACAGTGGTTAGAAAAATAGAAAGCGATCGCTGAACAAGAAAAACAATTTGAAGAGTTTAAAACTAAGGTATAAGCCTTTCCTAAAGAAAAAGAAGCAGCCATCAAAAAAGCCACAGAAGAAGGTAAAGGTATAGCACATTATCAGGCTAAAATTAAAGCAGATTTATTTGCCAAAGAAGTCGAAGGACAAAAACGTTTTTATGAACAAAGATTGCAATCACTAGAACAAATAATTACAAATCAGGAAACCCGTATTCAAAATTTGTCTAAACAACTAGAACTAGCCTTAAAACCTTAAAACAAGTTCAAGATTTAGCAGTAAAAGCTATAAGTGAATTTTGTAATTTTAAATGCTGTAACGCACCTCTATAAATGGTGCGCTACGCTTTATAATGCACACTTGCCATTGAGTATTTATTTTATAAATAGTCTTTTAACCTTTGCTTTCTTTGTTAGTATTAGTTTTAGGAGCAACGCTACGCTCTCTTTTTATTGGTCTGTCTTTAATAGGTGGTTGAGGTGGATTAGGTTTTTTCTTAGCCATAAATTTTACCCTGAAATTTAGTTCATAATATTAACAACACAACTGTGAATTTCACTTCCGGAAAATATTGCAAATCAAATCCCAATTGAATAATTTATTTGAATTACAAAATTATCTAAATAAGAAAAAAGAGACGCAGAATAAGCGTCTCTACAAGAGAGGAAACCCATTATGAAAATTTAAAAACTCAAAATTAAAAATCTAAATGTGTAATGAAAAAGCAAAATATTTATCAAGAAAGCAATAAGCAATTTACTTCACTTGAGCATTTAATTTATTTAGATTTAGTCAAGCTGCTTTTGGCTTGGAATAATTGTTTTGGGCTTGAAGCTTATTGCTACCAGATTCGGTTTTAGGTTTAGTTGTGACAGGAGGTTTTGGGCGACTCATAATAATTAATTAGGTAATTTTTTAACTGTCTACAACATGAACTACACCGTGGAAAATTTGGAATCCGGAAAATAAAAAAAATAACCGACCTGATAGTCAGTTAAAAAATATTAAGCTGAAAATAAGTACTAGGCAAACGCTGAAAAATCCAAATCGGGAGGTATATCCTGAATACGCCCAGAACCAACTGCTCGAACGGCTTCTGAGATAGAGATATCACCAGTGTACAAGGCACGACCAACAATCACACCTCTGACACCCTGGGGTTCTAACGCCAACAGACTCAGCAAATCCGTAATAGAACTAACCCCACCAGAAGCAATTATAGGAATGTTGATTGCAGCAGCTAGTTCACGTAAAGCATCTAAATTCGGCCCTGTGAGAGTACCATCACGATGGATGTCTGTGTAAATTACCGCAGCTGCTCCTAATTCTTGCATTTGTACAGCAAGTTGCGTGGCGAGGACTTCTGAAGTTTCTAACCAACCACGAGTTGCTACCTTGCCATTACGAGCATCTATGCCGATAATTATTTTTTTGGGAAATTCTTGACACAGTTGTTGCACAAGCTGGGGTTGTTCTACAGCCACAGTTCCCAAGATTGCCCATTGTACGCCCAAATTAAATAACTGCTGTACACTTTCTTGTGTCCGCAAGCCTCCTCCGACTTCAATCGGTACAGACACAGCTTGAGCGATCGCTTCTATTGCATCTATATTTACTAATTTACCGACTTTCGCGCCATCCAAATCAACCAAATGTAACCTAGTTGCGCCCTGTTCTACCCATTGTTTAGCAACATCGACAGGATTTTCGCTGAAAACTTGTGAGCGATCATAATCTCCTTGATAAAGTCGCACACAACGACCTTCTAGTAAATCTATCGCTGGAATAACTTCCATGATTACCCTCAAATTTGTTTGTTGTTTGTTGTTTGTTGTTTGTTGTTGGTTGTTGGTTGTTGGTGGTTGATTGTTAAAAATTATCCTTGTCTGTCTTGTCTGTCTTGTCTGTCTTGTCCCCTTTGTCCTACTGTTTCGTCCCTTTGATCACTGCTTGTCGAAAACCCAACACAATCAAGATATTAGCAAGCGTTAAAAAAGATTCTGCACTTCCATGCAACCAATCAACATTTGCCAAAGATTGATTGTAGTGCAGTTGAGCATAAATTCCTGCTGGGATAGTCACACCGACAAATACGAGGGTGCAGTAAAAACCATACAATGCCAAGCGTGGCATCTGCTTGACTCTACTAATAAACCATAAGAAACCCAAGTAGGGAAATAGTGACAGGATAAATAGGGCTTCTTTTGAAATCATTGCTTTGATTCAATACTTTCTGTAGAAGTGACTTCAGTGACTACTTCGGTAGATTTAGCATTGCGCCAAATCCACACAGCAGCCGCCCAAAGCGTAATATTACCAACTAAAGTCATGGTAGCTTGTAGTGTGACCAACCATTCTAGTGATTCTGCATTCTCAAAATAGTGCCAAGTGCAAGCGCACATTGCACTTACTAAAGCTGGTAACATACCTAAAGATAATGTCCACCAAGCACGGTTGCCAGTCACTTCACCGTATTGCCAGATTAACCAAATGGCAACAATCCATTCGATAACGCTAGAAACGTGAATGATCCAGGTGGGAATTGAAAGAACGTGCATGTTAGTCAATGGTCAATGGTCAATTTTTAGAAGATGTCTCTTGAAGTCATAATAATACTAGCTGTGACGACTAGAAGTCATAGCTAGACATTGGACATGAGAAAAGTGTGCGATCGCTTACTTATAATTCCCAAACAACCCCACCCCTTAATCCCCTTCCTACCTGCGGGGAGTGCAATGACTGTGGAAAGTATAACTAATTATCCGAACTTGATATTACGCTGTAACAGTGAAAAATTGCGTGGAAGTCAGCCAGAGACTAGATACACCATACTTGACAAATACTGACTCTTGATTGGCATTACAGGAACTTTTCAATTCCACAGTCTTTGTTTCATCTTTTACTAATCTCGCCTGATAATTATATTGTGAACCATCAGGTTTTTCAAAAATTAGCTCTGCACGAATTGTATTTTTGTCTATACTTTGGTCAATTATTCTACCTGCTACTTTATAGTTAAACCAATCCCATCCATAACGAAACATCAATTCTCTTTCCACAACTTGAATCGAACTTGGCAAGATTCCCCAGCCACGATACACTTTTTGCCAAGATTTAATATCGCCAGTACGAGTCAATATTGATTTAAATAAATCTTGATTGAGATTCCCATAATATCTAGCTTCTGGCAAGTCTATGCAAGTTGGTGCAAACCTATGTCCACCAAAATGACTAGATTTCCAAATCCGTACATTATTCAAATTCAAATCAGCAACCGCACTTGTAGCGTGGAAGTGAAAAGGATTGCCGTATCTAGAGCAGCATTTATCATGACTACCGTGGGTACAGATCAGAATATCACGTGTTGAATTAGTATTTAATTCATAACTCCCTGATTTTTTACCCAATAGATATTTCTTGATGACTATTGCTGCTTGCTGGATATTTTCTAATTTGTACTCTTGCTTAGATAAGCCATTAATTAGACCCTCTTTTTGTTGATAAATTAAAAGAGTAGTACCGTCTGAATTATGGGATAAATTATTAGCAACTAATAGAAATTTTACTGGTAGTTTAGCACGTTTACTTTCCTCTACCAAAGTCCGTAAATTTTCTGGAACCCATCGAGAATGAAAGGCTTCTGATGCCCAAGGAGTTGGACATTCAATTAATACATAGGTTTGGTG
Source organism: Pelatocladus sp. (assembly GCF_059505505.1). Taxonomy (NCBI): domain Bacteria; kingdom Bacillati; phylum Cyanobacteriota; class Cyanophyceae; order Nostocales; family Hapalosiphonaceae; genus Pelatocladus; species Pelatocladus sp. The sequence continues at coordinate 4,234 of NZ_JCACKS010000010.1, forward strand.
ATTGGCAACACTACCAATAATATCTTCTCCTGCTATGCGGGAATTATCGGAACAAAAGAAAGTGTTCATTTCTGGGTAATCATGGGTCTAGTTAGGGAACAAATAATCTGATCAAAGGAGATAGTCTTTGTAGCTACAATCTCTTTCAATCAACTGTTTGCTAATGTCAGCAACTCAAAAACTATGTCCAACTTAGCAAACAAGAGACAACAGGAAATATGGCTAGCATATCGCCTAATTTTGGTAGCCAATTTATAACATTATTTATCGTTAATACCATTTCCATATGAAGATGCATAGAAAGAACCCCACCGCCTTCGGCACCTCCCCTTGGTAAGGGGAGGTTGGGAGGGGTTAAAATAATGTGCAGCTTCATATTTAATTGGTATAAGGTTTGTGCTGTAAGTATTTTTTTCACAAATAGCATCAACATTTTTCTCAAACATTCCTCGTTGATTGCAAACAGATATTGTCAATTTTGTTAGTGTTGTCAAGTTAATGAGATTTTATTAAGTTTACTTTGAAATAAAAGTAGCTAATTTTATATTAAATGGCTATTTTTTATGAAGGCTGAAATAGACTTAATTATTGATTTACTTTGGTTAATCCACACCTCTACTTTCATTTCATAAATTTTTAAAATTAAATTGATTCACTCGCTCAATAAATACAATTACTGATTTCTCTGGAAGCTTATTGGTCAATAAATTAACCAAAACTTCTTTGATGGTACAGAGCAAGCAGATTTATCTGCGGAGCCAATCCAAAATCCAAAATTGTTTGACCCAATATTTAATCTCAATATATTTTCTCTTTTCATACATGTTGCAAATTATTCTCAACATAATTTCAAAAAAATAAAATGCAATAACAAACAAAGCAAAGCCTATTATTTTTAACCTGAAATTATATGCTTAAAGGTTAATAAATATATTAACAATTGCTTGTTGAGCGAAACACAGCCACAAGAAGTATTTTTACTTAAGACTTCAGCTTGATATCAATTAATCCATGAAGCTTCTTAACCTCCTACTAAAAATTAAATTCACTGTTGTAAACAAGCATGTACGTCGAATTTAACTTAGATTAATCTTAGTTGCAAGTATTTATTAATACACTTGACCTTATCTATATTTTGGATTGTGCTAGAACACCCTTAAATCAAGATTAACATGAGTTAAAGAGTAAAAAAGGCTGATATCATTTATGTTTGCATATCCTAGACTAAAAGATAAATATTATCAATACATTCGCAATCAAGCGGGGATAAATTAAGGATTCCTATATGATCTACATAGGAAAGATCAATGATTTGTTGGCATGGCTAGGGCAAGTTTCCAGTTTTATGCAGAATTGAACGATTTCCTACCACGCAATCAACGGCTGGTAAGAATTGAGCATTTCTATGGAGAAAGAGCCTCGATAAAAGACATGATCGAAGCTTTGGGTGTTCCTCATCCTGAAGTTGATTGTATTGAAGTTAACGGAGAATCAGTTGATTTTGCTTACATTGTTCAAAATGGAGACACGATTAATGTTTATCCAATTTCCACAGTAGCGCAAACAGCTTGTTTAAGTTTAGTACGACCGAAGCCACTAAATACCATTTGCTTTGTGTTGGATATTCATCTCGGCAAATTAGCATCTTCTCTGCGACTATTGGGATTTGATACGTTGTACCAAAATAATTATCATGATCCTGAATTAGCAGAAATCTCCAGTACCCAAAACCGAATTCTGTTAACACGCGACAAAGGTCTTTTGATGCGGAGTATAGTTACTTATGGTTACTATGTAAGGAATACTGACCCACAGCAACAAATTGTTGAAATATTACGACGTTTTGATTTATTTGATTTAGTGTCACCTTTTCAACGATGTCTGCGTTGTAATGGGATTTTACAACCTGTAGACAAGCAAGCTGTAATAAATCAGTTACCTGATACTGTAGTGTTATACACTGATGAATTTCATCGCTGCCAAAATTGCGCTCGAATATATTGGAAAGGATCACACTATAAGCGATTACAAAGATTTGTTGATGGTGTGCTTGATTTGAATGGTTGATGGTTGCTGGGTTCTTTAATTTTTGTCCAGTCCGCCAAGAATTAAAATTCTTGGCTTATACTTTTAAGTCGTCTTTAGACGACTGGCAAGTTTTTTAGTCCAGTTAAGTGGACTTTGGCTATTAGCTCGGAAATTTATTTCTGAGCGAGTTATGGTGAACTACTAACAATTAACAACAAGATTGTGAGTTTAATTTTAGCGCTTGATTTTGGTGGTACTAAGCTAGCAGCAGCGATCGCACATGCTAATTCTCAAGAGTGGTTGGGTTACGAACGCTGTTTATCACCAGCAAACGCCAATGCTAGCACTGATTTAGATATCATGCGATCGCTCATTAATTCTCTATTGCAAGAAGTAAAACCAATCGCTATCGGCGTCAGCTTTGGTGGCCCTGTGGATGCAAATACAGGTATAGTTAGGCTATCACATCATGTCCCTGGTTGGGAAAATATACCTTTGCAAGAGTTGTTAGCAAATGAATAAACTTATACAATCAGCACCCGTAGGGTGGCTTCCCGGAGGGTAAAAGTCGGGGATCTAGATAAAAAACTTTGTACTCTTGAAGAGGCGATCGCATCTGCAAAAGAAAGTAGAAGGAAGTTTGATAAAGCTGATTCCTGACTTAATCTTTTGTAAGCCCATACATTCGTAATGTAAGCCCATACATTCGTAATGTAAGCCCATACATTCGTAATGCAAGCCCATACATTCGTAATGCAAGCCCATACATTCGTAATGCAAGCCGATGCATTCGTAATGCAAGCCCATACATTCGTAATGTAATCGTTTTTTAGCACTAAAGTGCTTACTACGAACTGTTTTTAATGGATTGAGGGGTTTGATGAGTAGTTGATAAAAATTTTTACTTTCATCTCGATCTCGGCTCGTAATCTACACAAAAAACCGATAGCTAAAAGCTTGAGATTAAAAAATGACAGACAATTACCTAGCTACAAATGCAAAAACAAAGCAGCAACAATCTTCAGTATCTGTTTTTTGGGATATTCAAAATGTAATTGACGATTTACCTGAATTAGTAAAACAAAATAAGCAATCTCAAGCTATTTCTTTTACCTATCACAAAGCCACTACTTAATATTTACTCTTAAAAATAAAGAGTTTTGATAATTTTCTCCCAACAATCAATGTTTGCAACAAGACAACACATAAAAATGCACAAACTACTCATATTTAATAATGATAAACTCCTGCGTCGAGCCTTAACACATCGTTCCTATGTCCATGAAAACCCAATGGAAGGCGAACACAACGAACGCCTAGAATTTCTGGGTGATGCTTTGCTGAATTTTCTCAGTGGTCAGTATCTTTATTGCCTTTATCCAGAAAAGGGAGAAGATGAATTAACTAGGCGACGTTCGGCGTTGGTAGATGAGAAGCAACTGGCTAAGTTTGCAATTGAAGTAGGTTTAGATTTACGAATGCGATTGGGTAGAGGTGCTATTCTTGATGGCGGCTTTCAAAATCCGAATTTGCTTAGTAGTACTTTTGAAGCTGTGGTTGGTGCTTATTATTTAGACAAGAATTCTGATATAGAGGCGATTCAGGCTATTGTAGAACCACTATTTGACGCCGTACCAGAAAATATTGTTGATAATCGGGCGAATGTAGACTCAAAAAATCGCTTTCAAGAATGGGTGCAAAAGAATATTACCCCCACTCCACCCAAATATGTAACAGAACAGGTAGGAGGTTATGCTCACGCGCCTGAATTTGTTGCGAAAGTATTTGTGTGTGAAAAAGTTTATGGAATAGGTAGCGGACGCAGCAAAAAAGATGCTGAGAAGGCTGCTGCTGAAGATGCGCTCGAGAAGGTAAAAAATACTGATTGAAGCTACCTGCGATTGAAATCGTAGTCTCATAGCTAAAGCTAAAGTCTGCTGAAGCGACTGCTTGATTTATTTGGGTCGTCTCCAGACGATTTGTGCTATTAGCTCAAGATTTAAACCTTTAGGGTTATAAGTACACTTATAACAGCAAAAACACAAATACATAGATGATTATTCTTGTTATGGGTGTTTCCGGTTCCGGTAAAAGCACCATTGGTAAATTATTGGCAGATTCTTTGGACTGGAAATTTAGCGATGCTGATCATTTCCATTCGCCTCAAAATATCGCCAAAATGCGGCGTGGTATACCTCTAGATGATGGCGATCGCTTACCTTGGCTGCAAGATATCCAAGCAGCTATTAAAAAATGGTTGGAAGAAAATCAGAATGTAGTACTGGCGTGTTCCGCACTCAAAATCAGCTACCGCCAGTATTTTTTCATTGGTGATGAGCGCATTAAGTTAGTCTACTTGCATGGCTCATTTGCATTGATCAACAAACGCCTGCAAGAGCGACACAATCATTTTATGTCTGAAAATTTGCTGAAAAGTCAGTTTGATACTCTTGAGGAACCGACTGATGCTCTATGTGTAGATATTTCACCATCGCCAGAGGTGATTGTGGAGAATATTCGTGAGAGTTTGCAAATCTAAGGGGAACGGGTAAGGAAGGGAGCATCCCAAATCTTCAAAAAACTGACTAAACAAATATAAAGGTCTTGATACAAATTCTAATCCATTGATTAAAATTGCCTTCACCAGTATTCCTGCCGCTATCTTCTCACGAGGGTCTATTCCTAATTTGTCATTATTTAAAGTGCGGAATGTGGGATATAGCAGCATTGGTCGAAGATACTTTCGTCGCGTCCCGCCTTATATCCCGGCGCTATAACGGTACTCCGTTTAGCGCCGGGATATAAGGCGAAATAGTTAATTAACAGCTTACGCCCTGAGAGCTTTTTTACTCAATTGCCGACTTTTCAAACATCCTCTTAAACGCCTAAATCCCTATCAAAGCCCAAAATGCTAAAAGTAATGCCTGTTTTTGTTGTACAGCAGTATTTTCAGGCTTTTAGCGGATTGATTTAGCATACCAAGTACTGAAGAACCTAAATTTAATATTATTCTTATTATTTCCATAAATTTTTTCAATATCTAAAACTCTAGTGTTAAACAGCAGATAAGATTACAATAAATTATTAATTGCTAGATGTAACAATTTGTACTTGATTAAATTTGAAAGTTATTAAGTTGGGTAAAGCGAAAAGTTTAAGTATGTCCTGTATCTTTTCGTTTTACCTTACCCAATAAACTTGGTGAACTATTAGGTATCAAGAAATAATGTTGAAACGTCGCACAATACTAGTTGGTTTAGCTGCGCTTGGCTTAACGTTAGCTGTTAGTACACAAGTTCATGGACAATCTACTAGCGGGCCAGAAGCTTGGCAAAGTGTCTACAATGAGGCGGCTGCTGGGGCAACAACGATAGTTACAGTTCCACTTTTTAGCCCCTTATTATCATCTATCTTGCAAGTAGTGTTCAAATTGGCAGGTTATTGGGGTGGTTAACCCGCATTTCTCATACTCAAACAGAGAAAGAGCCTAAATAAAGACTTTTGCAATGTAATTTTTTAGTAATTCCTGTGGTTGCGATCGCGTTTCGCCCACTGTAAGCGAGTGCCTGAGTATATCTTTTACTTGAAGAGCGCAGATTATCCCATAGCTAAATATTCCATAACCCGTGAGGACTTTTCTTTCCATGTTCAAACCTCGCACAATTTTTAGTGCTTTAACTGCAATTATCCTAGCGTTTGCCATCAGCACACAGATATATATACAACCCGCAGTAGCTGCTGGAGGAACGTGTAATCCAACTGTGGGAAACCTACCTATATGCCCAAGTACCGCACCTTCAGAGTCAGCTAGTTTTGTTGACCCAACAGCAACAATCACCAATCCCACAAATATTATCTTGGGCGAAAAAGTCTATGTCGCTCCATTTGCTGAGTTAGATGCTACTAATGCTCCTATTAGTATTGCGGCAGATTCTAATGCCCAAGACCAAGTGAAAATCACAGCTTCAGGAACGGGAGTGGAGATTGGTGAGCGTGTCATTATGGCACACATGGCCATTGTCAAAGGTGCAGCTAAAATTGGTACTCAAGGTTCCACAGGCCCTTTTACCGACCCAGTTACCAATACTCAGTTTAGCAACACTGTTCCAGAGACTTTTCTCGCCTTCAACTGTGAAATAGATGGTGCAACTATAGAAAGAAACACAGTAGTCAACTTTCTCGCACGAGTTGGCCCTGATGTTACCTTACCCGCTGGTAAAGTTGTCCTGCCCGGTAAAAACGTCACAACTAATCTACAAGCTACTAGCGGCAGTTTAGGGAAAGTAGTCAACCTGACACAAGCAGACGTTGCATTGATGGAAGGCATTATTGAAGTCAATGAAGCATTTGCCAAAGGTTACACAGATTTAGCTAGGGCAGACTTGACAAACGTAACAGGAATTAATTATGCTCCCGTCACCTTCTTTAATTCTGGAGGTCTGCCGCAGATAGGTGGAAGTCCAACTCGTGATCCGAACTATCGTAACCGCATTATCGGTAATCTTACTTTCCAAGATTCTTTAGCAACACTCAACAACAAACTAGCTAATAGAATTTCGCTGCGTGCTGATGAGGGTGAACCTTTTAATGTTGGACAAATTGCTGGGATGGCAAACGATGTTGTCTTTCACGCATTAGAAACCGCTAGTTTAACTTTTGGTAATGGTGTTGGTTATGGGCCTCGCGCTCTAATTCATGGCGGTAGGCAGGTTGTCAATGGTGTTGCTAATGGCCCTGAAACTAACATAGGTGATGCTGTAGGGCTAGGGCCGAACTCTGTTATATTCCGCGCCAGCATTGGCAACAGATCAGCAATTGGGCAAAGAAGCGCAGTCTTCAACTCTACAGTAGCTCCCAGAACGCATATCCGTTCTCGAACAATCTATGCCGACAACGGCAGCATCATTCTACCTGTGGAGTGGTAAGGAAAGAACGCTTTCACTCCTATACCAGCCGTGTTCTTAGCTGCTCGTTGTATGGATCTCTTTGATGATGGCTGGTATCTTTTTTCTTGGCTTGTGCCTAAACAATTAACTTTTGCATAATTATGAATCTGAAAATCTTGTCGTTAGTGCAATTACAATGCCTACGATTGATGCTGCTGTTAACTTTGATATTCGGGCTGATACTAATTGTTGATGATGGTTCATCTATAGCTGCACAGAAGGTTGGGCAGCCAGGATTGATGATAAACCCTGTAAATGCTGATATCACCTCCAGTCAGCTTCAAGTGGTACAACCTTCAGTCACTGGACTTGTGTCTACATTGTCGGATGAAGTCGAGGAATTACCAGCCCAGTTAGTTCGCTGGTCGACTTACTGGCAACTTTGCTGGGAAGCATATCCTGAAGCTGAAGCATACGAACTGCAAACGGTGCTTATGGAAGGCAAGTCTCCCAAGTTGAAACGACAAAGCGATCGCTGCTTTCGTATACAAGCTGCATCCAATGAAAACCAAAAATCACAAGGACTACTCAACCGTGATTTAATCTTGTTAATGCATAAAATTCAGCTTGGCTATCGAGTGCGAGCGGTCTTAGATGACAACCGCGTCAGTGAATGGTCTCAAGTCATGGCAGTTGGTGCAACTACTACCTCTCAATTGAATGGTACTAATAACACCTGTAATAGCGCTTGTGGCACCAAAGATAGCACCGGGAGTGAGTTTTTCTAATGTTTGTGGTGCAATCCCAGCGCGAGGATACCCTAATAAAGGTGCTTGTCCTTCATAAAGGATTGATATACGTGCAGGGAGATTTTCTTTGATGAGAATAGCTTGTGCCATTCGGGAGCGCAATGGATCAATGAGATTTGCGACACTTTGACTATCCATTCGGTTGAATAGTGGAATTTTAGCTTTTAAACTCATCATGAAAAACGGGAAGATTGACAAGAGTCTCCTGAATTAGTTCGTCACACATACTGGTGTCGTTAGTACACCATGAATGCCTAACTCAATATACAAATCTTAGACAGTAATAGTTATGCTTCCCCTTGAACAATTGTTTTGCCCTTGTTGTACTCCAGCCATATTGCATTTGCTGACTCAATCCGATCTGACTCAGCACATACTCCAATTAAGAACGGGGTCAGTTGCTGCGGCTATCAGAAGGAATCAAAAACAGCAGCAGCGATCTCTATCCGTAGCATTAGCATCCATAAAAGCCAGGGGTCACAATATCCAGTAGTTGTACTGCCTCTATACATGCAACCCACATTCCGTACTTTAAATGTAGCATAATTTGAATTGTCTACCATCCTCTTGTCAAAAATATTATCTACTTTCTTAAGCTAAACAATTTTTTAAGAGTGAATAAAAATTTATCAATATCTGGAGTCACAGTAATTGCTCTTCAAATTTTTAGTGCTTACATAACCTATTTTATGGGTCAAATCTTTTATGTTTGATTATTTATCTTCATGCGTTAGATTCATTTTGTACTCTAGTTCTTAACCATCCTGATTTTTTGCTTTTCTCTTATCCGTAATCTCTTGGTACTTCAAGTTGAAGTGCGGAATGTAGGTTTTAAGTAATATCAAGTTCGGATAATTAGTTATACTTCCCACAGTCATTGCACCCCACCCCTTAATCCCCTAAGCGCACGCACTTAGGGGTGGTTTTGGCGTTAGACAAAACTGGGGTGGGGTTCAAAGGGAATTTAAGTAATCAAGCGAACCTGATATAATTCTCTATTGTCTGTCTTGTCCTCCTTGTTTCCCTTTTCCCCCTTGTAGCCTCTATCCCCTATCCCCTATCCGCCAATGCAAAACTTCAAACTGTTGGGTTGACCAATATTACCTTCCAACACTACACCACGGCTATTGGCGTGGAGATGTCGCAAAATCATGTAAATTGACTCGATTTTATCTGTAGCACTTACTTTTTGGCTAATTTGCTCCAAAGTTAAAGGTGTTTTTTCCTCTTGCAAAACTGCAACTACTTTTTTTTGTAATTCCAGAATTTCAGCAGCAGCTTTTTTACCAGCTTCTACCCCTGGTTGATGGTAGGCATTAATATTGATCAAGCTGGCATATAAACCAACAGCACGCTCATATAAAGCAATTAATGCCCCAACGGTACGAGAATTAACTTGGGGAATGGTGACTGTGACTGAATCACGGTGTTTTTCATACAGTGCTTCTCTGGTTCCTTGTAGAAAGCCAGAAAGGTAATCGCCTGATGTGATTCCTGGTTCGATTTCTGGAGATGGATTTTGACGATCTTCTAAAACTTCGATGAGGGTAGCAAAGAAATTTGGTACACCTTCGCGCAACTGCTGGACGTATGCGTGTTGATCAGTGGAACCTTTGTTACCGTAGACTGCAATACCCTGATGAACAATATTGCCATTTAAGTCTTTTTCCTTACCCAAGGATTCCATTACCAGTTGTTGCAAGTAGCGGCTAAACAAAAATAGGCTGTCTTTATAAGGTAGGACAACCATGTCTTTTTCGCCCTTGCCGTTGCCAGCATAATACCAAGACAGGGCTAATAGTGCGGCTGGGTTATTTTTGAGATCCTGAATGCGGGTAGCGTCATCCATTTCTTTCGCACCTTCAAGCATGGCGCGGATATCAATTCCCTGCAATGCACCTGGTAATAAACCTACAGCAGATAATTCCGAAGTGCGTCCGCCTACCCAATCAAACATGGGAAATCTCGCTAACCAGCCTTCAGATTTTGCTTGTTCATCCAGCTTACTACCGGGCATGGTAATGGCGATCGCATAATTAGCAAAATCCAAATTATGTCCAGCGTAGACTTTTTTGACTTCCGCCATGCCATTACGGGGTTCCGGTGTACCTCCAGATTTGGAAATCACCAAAACCAAAGTGCTGGTGAGGCGGTTTCGTACCTGAGTTAATACTCGATCAATACCTGTGGGATCGGAGTTGTCAATAAAATGGATAGCCAGTGGTGGAAAGTCTGAAGCTAAAGCTTCAGCAACGAACTGCGGCCCAAGGGCAGAACCACCAATACCAATTGAAATAATATCAGTGAAACGGGGTGCTTTTGGAGGATGAATTGCACCTGTGTGGACTTTTTCGGCGAATACATCAATTTGCTCTATGGTGCTGACGATTTCTTGTGTCAGTTCCGGAGTAGGAGCCAAATCAGGATTTCGCAGCCAGTAATGTCCAACCATGCGGTTTTCGTCAGGGTTGGCGATCGCTCCTTTCTCAAGTTCCGCCATATCCGCAAAAGCCTTCTCAAACTTTGGCTGCAACTTCTCCACAAAGGCGTCATCAAACCGCATCCGGCTTACATCTAGGAAAAAACCTAGTCCTTCATGGAAATATAGCCATTTCTGGTATCGTTGCCAAAGTGCGGTAGCGTCCATAAGGAAGTCTCAAGTAAAGTGATTTTCAAAAACAAGTTTAAGCTAAGGATAGAGCCAAGCTTTGTCCCTCTTATACAGTTTTAAGTCTTCACGTGGTCCGAGATCTATACATTCGGCATTGGTATGACTCGCAGAAATTTCACAATTTCACCTCTTATTTCTATGCCAATTAAGTAATTTCCCAGAGTCAAACGGTAAAAAATACCTTCTCTATCCACTTTCCGTAAATTTGGTAAGTCATGCAGCTGTTTTTTCTCTGCAAACTCAATCAAAGCAAAATCATATACCAGCTGGTAGGCGGCAGGTTCTAAATTTTTTAGGTCTATTAAAAAAGACCGTGCATAGCGTACTTCCATTTTTGTAGGGATCGGGGACAAAACAATTAAAAATTAAAAATTGGAAAGAGGGACAAGGGGGATAAGGGAGAAACGCGGAAAAGTAGCTACTAACCACTAAGCATTATGAAAAAGTTAATAGTTGTACTGCTTCTTCATGGGTTAAGGTGTCCCAAGGTTGCTGCGATCGCTTGACATCTTGTATGGCTTTGTGCATATAAAAATCACAATGTAAGTTGTAGACGGCGTTCCAAACTTTTTCTAATTCTTCGTCGGCTAGCTGTTCAATTAAATGATGGATTCTTATTCGCAGCAAGTTCATGTATCTTCTACCCGGAACAATTCAGATATAGTGTTCCCATAAAATTGCTGGAACTGCGAGATGTGGAGAGTGTGGGAAGTCTCACTGATTAGTTTTGAAACTAGAAAATTGAGGTTTGAAGCTTGAAGATTGAGGTTTGAAACTAGAAAATTGAGGTTTGAAGCTTGAAGATTGAGGTTTGAAACTAGAAAATTGAGGTTTGAAGCTTGAAGATTGAGGTTTGAA
>NZ_JCACKS010000010.1:15585-21486 GCF_059505505.1 Pelatocladus sp.
ATTGAGGTTTGAAACTAGAAAATTGAGGTTTGAAACTAGAAAATTGAGGTTTGAAACTAGAAAATTGAGGTTTGAAACTAGAAAATTGAGGTTTGAAACTAGAAAATTGAGGTTTGAAACTAGAAAATTGAGGTTTGAAACTAGAAAATTGAGGTTTGAAACTAGAAAATTGAGGTTTGAAACTAGAAAATTGAGGTTTGAAACTAGAAAATTGAGGTTTGAAACTAGAAAATTGAGGTTTGAAGCTTGAAGATTGAGGTTTGAAACTAGAAAATTGAGGTTTAACTCTTGACTATTGACTATTGACGCTTGACTATTGACTATTAATTCTTGACAAATAACGAAATATGGCTGAATATCTAATTTTTTTAGCAATTTCTACTTCTATTTTTGCTTTGTTCGGTTTGGGACTTAATTTACAGTGGGGTTTTACAGGCTTAATTAACTTTGGTCATGTGGCATTTATGACGCTGGGAGCCTATACGACTGTATTATTAAGCCTGAAGGGTGTCCCTATACTGCTGGCGACGATCATTGGAAGTGCTGTTGCAGCTTTGTTGGGTTTGTTAATCGGTTTTTCGACTCTGCGTTTGCGGGAAGATTATTTGGCGATCGTTACTATTGGCGTGGGGGAACTAGTTCGTCTGATACTCAATAACCAAGATTTACCTGTAGGTGATACCTGGATCTCTGGTGCGTTTGGTGTCCAAAGTTATCCAATCCCGCTTGTAAATTTACAACCAAATTTGTTTGTCAAACTGCTGATGATTGGTGTGTTGACTTTGGTTGCTGGGATAAGTTTCTATTGGTTGTGGCGCTGGACTCGTCCAACAGATGTAGCCAAACGGACAGGTAACAGGGAAGAATTTATATCACGTCTAGTAGTAGCAAGTTTACTGGGATTATTGTCAGCAGCCGTTTATATATCGGGAGTGATTAGCTTATACAATTACAACCCAAAAGCAGGTTTGATGCTGTTGTCGTGGTTAACCCTTGCTTTTATTTTCTGGCGTTTGGAAGTTTTGGTGCGATCGCCTTGGGGTAGAGTCCTCAAAGCTATTCGTGAAGATGAAGAAGTTCCCAAAGCTTTAGGGAAAAACGTTTTTTGGTACAAGTTACAATCTCTGATGTTGGGTGGTGCGATCGCTGGTGTTGCTGGGGCTTTCTTTGCTTGGCAACTTAGTGCTATTTATACTGATAATTTCCAACCACAGCTAACTTTTGATGCTTGGATTATGGTGATTCTAGGAGGTTCTGGTAATAATATTGGTACGATTTTGGGAGCAGTTATTTACTTTGCCTACGATACTCTCACTCGTGAATACCTACCCAAAATTTTTACTAACCTTACCTCTGATCAATTGGGCGCATTTCGCATCATGATCATAGGACTAATTTTGATGGTGCTGATGATTTGGCGTCCTCAAGGTATCTTAGGTAAAAAGGAGGAACTTACCCTTGGTAAATAATAATTCTTCCCAGGTTCCCTTATTAGCTGCTAGTGGGTTGTGCAAAAGCTTTGGCGGTATTAAGGCTGTTGATAATGCTGAAATTCAAGTTGCAACAGGTAGTATTACAGGTTTAATCGGCCCCAATGGTGCTGGGAAAACAACTTTATTTAACTTACTTTCTAACTTTATCCGCCCTGATAAAGGAAAAGTCGTTTTTGATGGTGAACCGATTCAGCACTTACCATCCTATCAAATTGCTCAACAGGGTTTAGTACGGACATTTCAGGTAGCACGCGCCCTCTCTAAGTTGTCGGTGTTGGAAAATATGCTACTAGCAGCACAAAAGCAAACTGGGGAAAATTTTTGGCAGTTGCAATTTCAACCCCATATAGTAGCTAAAGAAGAAAAGCAGTTAGAACAACAGGCGCTAACCATATTAGAATCAGTTGGTTTAGCCCATAAAGCCGATGATTACGCTGGTGGATTATCTGGTGGACAACGCAAGTTGTTAGAAATGGGACGAGCGTTGATGACTAATCCCAAGTTGATTTTGTTAGATGAACCAGCAGCAGGTGTGAATCCGAGACTAATTGATGAAATTTGCGATCGCATCGTCAAATGGAATCAACAAGGTATGACTTTTTTGATTATTGAACACAATATGGATGTGATCATGTCGTTGTGCGATCGTGTTTGGGTACTCGCTGAAGGTAGAAATTTGGCTGACGGTGTTCCCGAAGAAATTCAGCGTGACACCAAAGTTTTAGAAGCTTATTTGGGGAAATAATTGAAGCTGAAGGGTGAGAGGTGAAGATAAAAGAATCTTGTTAAGAATCTTAGCTGGACGGTCATGTAAGAAATCACACAACGAGAACATGAAAATATGACTCCTCTTACACCCCTTACCCATTTTCAAGACAGAACTTTATTCCTCTGATAGCATATTTACAATCCATCCTATCCATCCACGCACTGTGCTTGATCGCCTGTTAATAGTTGTAATATTTATGTTTAAACTACAAGACTGCATAATTTGGCGGATTACATTAATATCTGGGATAAAACCATTTGAGAGAGTAAATTCAAAAGTTTTATAAAAAACCTGATGTTGCAAAATTTTTTCAATTAAAGATAGTATTTTGATTTTATATCTTTTTTTTAGCAAATGGCTTCCTTCATCGCTTAAACAAAATATTATTTCTCTAGTATTTGCGTCTAGATACTTATCCATTAAGCCTAGATATCTAGCAGCATCAGTATAATAACTGGTTTGTCTTTCATCGAATTGATAATTTGCTGTAATTTCCTCCTTAGTTAATTCTTTATCTAGTAAAAGTGTCAGTAAATCTATGATTCTTTCAAATTTATTTGCTTGTGGAAATGGAGCATTTGGTTCAGCAACTATAGTAATAGATTTAAAAATTTGAGATACATCTTCATGTGTTATTGTTTCAGGGGCTATCACATAGTTTCTTTGTTCTACCAATCTTATTGAATTGTAATTTAAAATATCATCGAATTTATATATAAAAAAGCTAAATATATTGCTGGAGTTAGAATAAGTCATTAAAATTGGAATTACTTCCTTGTTTGGAATTTTGCTAGACCAAAGCCTATATGGATAATACAGTTGTCTAACAAGAAAATCATCTACATCATATAATTTAGCTTCTAATAATAGAAAGTAATGTTCACTTTCAAAGCCTGCATCTATTTCACATTGAGCATTCTTAACTTCAAGACTATATTGAGTATCATCTACTATTTTATTTATATTAAATTTAAATGTACCCGTAGACATTCTTCCATAAACTGTATGATATGATTCTTCACCATCAATCAAATCATTTATGATACCTGTATTAAAAGCACAACTTAATGCTGAAGTTTCTGAATATAGATTTGTATAGTCTATACTTTCTATTCCTTTTGGGAATTCTACAGGGATTACTTCTAAAGTATCAGAATATGTAACATTTAAATAAGAATCAAATTTACCAATAATGTATTTATTCCTAGAGATAGATAATATAGAAAGCTTGTAAACTTTAAAAATTTCAGGTAAATTACCATAATGGTCAAATTTTGCCATTAATCTACTTTCTCTGAATTCATTAATACTTGCAGAGTCTATTTCAAAAAACCCTATCTTAGATATATTTTCTAGAATATGATATTTTTGAAATAACTTTTCCCAGGCAATATCATTTTTAGATTTTTGTCTTTGACTCGTCGATAAGTCACTCATAGTTTTTTACTAAGATTTCGTCAACTTTACCTCTTTTTTTAGCATTTGAATTGATAGCTCTAATTGCCGATATCTTTGTCTGCTTATAATCTTTATACAAGTCTTTGATGAAATTTGTATAAGCATTGCTCAATAGAACTTTACAACCTCTACTGTCTAAACTATCAAATGTCTCTTTTAGCCTAATTTGTTCATCTTTATTAAATCCATTGACATCATAGCCAGTAAAAGAAGCAGTATCCGAAACTGGATCATAAGGAGGATCAAGATAAACAAAGTCTCCTCTTTTAGCCTCTTTAAGAGCCTCTTGAAAATCTAAATTTGATATAATGATTTGATTGTCATTTAGATATTTACTTACAGCTTTTAAAACAGCTACATCTAAAATATTTGGATTTTTGTATTTACCAAAAGGCACATTAAACTGTCCTTGAGAATTAACTCTAAATAAACCATTGTAACAAGTCTTATTTAGAAAAATAATTCTTGATGCTCGTTGTACTAGTGTTCTATCTTGAAAACTTTTTTCTCTGTCCCAATCTCTGATAGCATAATAGTCCTCTTCATTATTTTTATAAAATTTTAATTTATCAATTAGTTCATCAACTGAATCTCTAATAACTTCATAACAATTGATTAATTCAGCATTACTGTCATTAATTACAGCCTTTTTAGGTTGCAAAGCAAATAGGAGCGCTCCTCCACCAATAAAAGGTTCATAGTAGGTTTGGTAATTATAATTTTTAGGTAGATAATTCTCTATAATTAATGGAACAAGTTGTCTTTTCCCTCCTGCCCACTTCAGAAACGGTTTTACTAGCTTATTTATTGAGACCATTTGTTGACCTAAAAAATCATTCAGTAACAATATAAATGATACTATTGTACTATAAATATAGTTACCTCGTTTATAAATATTACAGCTATTCTATATATCCTTTGACTGTAGTGCTTGAATAAAATACACTGTCATTACTTTACTAGAGTATTGAGATACGATTAGATTTCAATGCGTGTCATTTAAATTCTCATGAACTATTGAATACTACTTTTATACAGCATATGAAATTCATCCTGTTTTTGAAAATTTAATCTATATAACGCCAATAAATCCCGTCTTTTTTCTGGATTAAATGATAACTAACCAACTCCCGTCTAAGATTAGCAAAATCAGGATGGTAACGCTTCAGAATTTCATCAATGGCACTTTCTGAATACTGAATATCCATTTCAAATTTGTTCGCTAACCATTTAAGAATTACCAAACGTTTTTTACGACTAGAGGGAATTTCTTTGAGACGTTCTCCTTCTGTGTAGGTTTGAATGATCTTCATTTCCCATGCTTCTGTATCTATATCTTCAACCCAAGAACCAATATTCCCTGGTGTAAAAATTTCTTTGCTGACACTCTCTAAAGTCATACTTTCCAATTGGTACAGGTGGGTATTACCTTCAGGGCGCATAGTCACTAAATTTACTTCTTTTAATTTCGCTAAATGATGAGATACCGTTGGTTCCTTGAGTTGCAATAATACAGCTAGCTCTTCAACACTACATTCTTGGTTAGCTAGAAAACTCAAAATCTTTAACCGACTTTCGTCCGCTAAAGCTTTGAAAAAACGTAGCACGATTTGAAATTGTTCCGTTTTCATAATTTGTTATAATCTAATTAGATGTATATCTAATTAGTTGTTCGTCAAACTAACTAAGTTGTGCAATATCCCTCCGACGCAACCGAAAAGCTGCGTAGATGGATTGTGTCTTTATGTGATTTTGTAACGTTTTTCTAAGAAAAGTTAAGTTTCTTAAGTAGTTTTTTATATTTCGCCATGTTTAGCCGTTTATCTCATCGCAAAAGAAACAGACTAGGTTTTCCGAAGCGAGGTATTTCTCTTGTTCAAGCAGCCAAGTTTTTAAATGTAGACCAAGCCAACCTTTATATGGCCCTACAAAAAGGAGAAATTCCTATGCGTAGAATCAATGGAAGGACTACAGTCAGCGCAGGAGCTTTATTAGATTATCAAGCAAGAAAAAGACGAAATTGATTAGTATTTCCTAATGCATAAATAAGGAAATATTTAGGGATAGGGGAAAAGGGATCAGGGAGTGAGGAGTGGGGAAGTGTGGGGAGTAAACAACCAACAACCAACAACTAACAACTAACAACTAACAACTAACAACTAACAACTAACAACTAACAAC
>NZ_JCACKS010000011.1:0-84759 GCF_059505505.1 Pelatocladus sp.
CTTTTCTCATGATGTAATCTCTTTGTACTTCAATTTGAAGTGCGGAATGTGGGTTCCAAGTAAAAAAAATATCCCATTGCTTTTAGCTCAGGGAACACCGAACAAGAGCATCCCAATTTTTTCAATATTCCGCAAACGGCTTAATAGCCCCTAGTACAGTTTCTATGGCTCGTTCTTTTTGTGGGTCTGCACCTTGAGCATATTCTAATGGCAAGGGAACATTAATATCTGGTGTAACGCCTTTACCTTCTAATCTCTGATTTCCGTTTACAAATACATCTGCCACTGCTACGTAAAGTAAGCTACCATCTTCCATGAAAAAAGGACGACCAGCAACTACTGCTCCGGCTGTTTTGGTACCAATTACAGGCCCAATTTTATGTTGCTGAAAGCCATAAGCATAAATTTCCTTGCTGCTTCTGCTTCCTTCGTTGATCACCATAACCACTGGTTTTTTCCACTGGGATATATAAGTATATTTTTTACCATTACGGGCAATACTAGTGACACTTGGTCCTACTTGAGCAGTGAAGAGGTTAAGAGAATTGACATCTCCCCCACCCCAACCGTCTCGAAAATCTAATATCAATCCATCTGCATCTTTGAGGCGACCATAAATAATTTCTGATTGCAGTTGCTGTTGGTCTTCGTTGGCTGCGTGTGACCAAATATGGATGTAGCCAATTTTTTTACCTTGGCGTTGTATGTTCTGGATGCTGGCTTGTTGAGCATCGATAAACATGGTTTTAGCATCAAAAATTTTGGGTGCGATCGTAATTTCTGTTTGACTATTTGTTTTAGCTGAACGCTGAATTAATAATTTGACTTCTTCTCCTGCTTTGCCTTGAAAAGATTGTATGGGTTGATAGGGACGACCATCAACACTGAGGATTTGATCGCCAATTTTTAACCCAGCGGCGGCGGCGGGACTTTTTTCAATAATGGCGCTAACATATGTTTTGCCGTTGATATTTTTAGTGAATTCACCAATGCCAGTGTATTCTATTTTGCCTTTCGGAAGAAATTTTGCTAACTGTTTTTGTAATTCACCACTTCTGGTTACAAAAATACCCAAAATCTGATAATAAGCAGGCTCATCTTGGGTGTAGTAGTGGGTGTGAGAAGTTTGTAATTCGTCAAGCATCTGATTGATAATTGCTGCAAATTCTTGGCTAGATTTGGTTTGTGTGGCTTGAGATTTATACTTTTCCCGCATTGCTTTCCAGTCCACACCGTTAAATTTTGAATCGTAAAAGTTATCATTAATGGTTTGCCAAACTTGTTCAAAGATTTTAGTTTCTGGTTTAGCGAGTGTCTTTGGTAATGGGGAGGCGAGCCAAAACAGGAGCAACACTGAAAAACTGATCAGCATTACTGTGGTGAATTTAAATAGACCAGATTGTAATGGCCTTTTCATAATAGTTTCCTTTTGCGTCTTAATCGGGGTGAGTGCCAAACGTATCAAAATTCTCATGAAACGTTATAAAACCCCATTCATAAAGGGATGGAGTAATTAGCATAGATTTAAATCAATGGTTATCTATTGAAAATCGGATGGAACTTTATAACAAACTGTGCAAAAAAAAGCAAAAATACTTATGTATAGTTACTTTTACATCAAATTAATAATTGATCTGCGTTAAATGAGGTATGTGATGAAACTAGTCTCAAAGAATACAACTATATTCTCGTTTTTGGTGCCTATATTTTTATTCATTTGCATCAGATGATCTGAAGATTTTCGACGAAGATGAATAAATCTTTTATGACCTTTGTGATTGAATTTTGTTTCATAGATTTGTGAACTACCCATATTGATGTGTTTATTGGTCATTGACCTAAGTCTGATTATATTTGAGGTGAGGAATTTTCAAAGTCCTACATAAATAGTGTATTTTTTCAAAAACAATTAAGACCAACACCTACTCAACAGGCAATTCCCGTGTTAGAAGCGTGCATATTTGCGACAGTATTATGCGGATTTTTCGGCATCATTTTGAAAAAGAACCTTGTGATGAAAATCATCTCTATGGATGTCATGAGTACGGGGGTTATCGCCTATTACGTACTAGTTGCATCGCGAGATGGCCTATCTACACCAATTTTGTCAAAGGTCAAAAATGCTGCTTATGCCGATCCTGTCCCCCAGGCGGTTATATTGACGGCAATTGTGATCGGCTTTTCGATTCAGGCGTTAATGCTGGTCGGTGTTATGAAATTGGCAAGAGATAATCCGACTTTGGAAACAAACGAGATCGAGAAGAACAATACGCCATGAGTACCATGACGATCGCCTGGATTGCACTACCATTTTTTTTGGGATTCACGATTTATTTGCTCCCCAAACTTGACCGTTACCTCGCCTTGGGTGTAGGTATTGCTTCTGTTGGATATGCGTTACAGCTATTTATCCCCTATGCTTCCAAAAAGCTGACGCCAACACCACTGACATTGGAGTTACTCGATCATTTCGGCGTAACATTAGTTATCGATCAGTTGACTGGCTACTTTATATTGACTAATGCCCTGGTAACAATTGCGGTTATTTTCTATTGTTGGCATAGCACTAAGACAGCTTTTTTTTACGCACAGACCATCATTTTGCATGGCAGTGTTAATGCTGCATTTGTCTGTTCGGATTTTATTAGTTTATACGTGGCGTTAGAGGTAATTGGGATTGCAGCGTTTCTGTTGATTGCCTATCCCCGGACTGATCGGTCGATTTGGGTTGCCTTGCGCTATCTTTTTGTCAGTAACGTAGCAATGCTTTTTTATCTGGTGGGCGCGGTGTTGGTCTATCAGACGCATCATTCGTTTGGTTTTGCAGGTTTGCGCGATGCACCAACCGAAGCACTTGCCTTGATCTTTTTGGGACTGTTGGTAAAAGGGGGGATCTTTGTATCGGGATTGTGGCTACCCTTGACTCACTCGGAATCAGAAACACCTGTGTCAGCATTGCTGTCGGGAGTTGTGGTCAAAACCGGAGTCCTTCCGCTTGTGCGTTGTGCTTTGATCTTAGATGAACTTGATCCGATCATCCGCATCTTCGGAGTTGGGACAGCTGTTTTGGGGGTGCTTTATGCAATTTTTGAAAAAGATACCAAGCGCATGTTGGCGTTTCATACTGTTTCGCAGTTAGGCTTTATCCTGGCTGCGCCTGAAGTGGGGGGCTTTTATGCGCTGACCCATGGACTTGTCAAATCAGCACTCTTCTTGATAGCGGGTGTCTTACCAAGTCGGAACCTTAAGGAACTGCAACATAAGCCGATTGGTACTGGGATCTGGATTGCCCTAGTCATGGCTAGCTTCTCAATATCGGGCTTTCCCTTATTGTCTGGTTTTGGGGCAAAGGTGTTGACAATGAAGAATTTGCTACCCTGGCAAGTTATTGGGATGAACATTGCAGCACTGGGAACAGCTATATCGTTTGCCAAATTCATATTTTTGCCACGTGGAGGAAAAACAGATGTCAAACCAGGTTTCTGGCCAGCAGTGATATTGCTGATCGGTGCGCTGTTTGCAGCAAATATTGTGTATTACGAAGCGTACACCGTGACAAATATCATCAAACCCTTGGCAACTATCGCCCTTGGATGGTTGGCGTATTTTTTGATTTTTCAACGGTCAGTAATCAAGCTACCACGTGTACTTGAGCAATTTGACCACCTGGTCGGTGTGATGAGTTTAATGTTGATCTTGCTGTTCTGGATGGTGTTTGCATGATTGGGCATCTGATATTGCGACTGGCTATCTGGTTTTTGCTTACTGCCAATTTAAGCGTGGCAAATATTATCATCGGCGTCAGCGTCGCCTTCTTACTACCGCGCAGCTACACAACCCCGGAAGCATTACAGGATTGGCTACGAGTGCTGCGTAAGATCATCATGGCGATTCCACTGGCATATGTTGAGGCATTTGAACTCATCCTGCGTCCGCATAACCACGAAGATGTCACCCTAGAAAGAGTTAAAGCACGAAGATCGCCCCGGCTGATCTTCCTGGATATATTCCTAATTACCTTTACACCCAAAACCATTGTCTTGAAATACCAGCAAGAGGGTTGGTACGAAGTACATCGAGTACGACGCCGGAAACAAACATGAACATGAACCTGATTCTCATTGCGATGATTATAGCCCTGCTCATACCCATGTACGAAGCCTGGAAGGATGAAGATATCTGGCAGACAATGTTGGCATTTGCAAGTATTGCTACTAAGACAGCAATCATGATCCTCACAGTATCAGTTTTGCGTGATGATTGGATGATCGGTGTTGTGGCAGTGATTATCCTGAGTGTGGGTAATGCTGGATTAATGCTGCTGGCACATATTATCAAAAGAATGAGAGAAGTATGATAAACGCATTGAGCTATACCTGCATCGGCTTAGGAATCATCTTCTGGTTTTGGGGAACCTCCCATCTTCTCGGCAAGCGATCGGTATTATTTAAGCTGCATAGTCTTTCAGTGGCGGATACCCTGGGATCGATCGCAATCATCATCGGACTGCTACTAAAAATACCTGGTGAATGGCCGCTACTCATCCTGGCGATAATTTCCTTAGCAATTTGGAACACGATGCTGGGGTATGTATTGGCATACTGTTCCACTACTGAGTCCAATAGTGAGGCTGACCATGAATGATAGCTATATTTATATGATCATCGCCTTGCTGCCGTTGGCTGCCTGTATGCTGGTATTTCAGGTCAATCCATACCATGCATTGATCATCCGGGGAATACTGGGAGCATTAGCAGCCTTGGTATATGCGGTTTTAGGGGCGGCGGATGTGGCTTTGACCGAAGCGTTGATGGGAACCCTGCTGGCAATTACGCTATATGCAGTGACGGTGCGTTCATCGCTGGTATTGCGTCTAGGTGTACTCGAAGACGGGACGATGGAAACAGAGGGCGATCGCCTGTTTGGGCAACTCATAGATGACTTACGCACAATTTTTAGAAAACGCTATATGCGCCTAGAACTAGTTACCTACAACGACATCCAGGCTTTGCAACGGGCGCTGATGGAAAAAGAAATACATGCCACCTGTACCCGACAGCCTCAATCGGCACACAACGAACAAGACTATGCAGGGGTAAACAACCAGCCCTATCACACCACAATTAGGGTGCAACGCATCTACGATATTATCCAAACCGAGCTTTCGTCACCTAAAACAGTTCTTACCTACGTAAATATACCATACTTAGAGGAGACGCAGCCATGAAATGGGTCTATATTGCAGCTGGAATAGCGCTGTTTGTCAAAATGCTGCTAGTACCCAATCCGACACCGGACTTATCTTTCTCGATTGTGGAAGCGGTTGTCCAAGATAGTGGGGTACCGAATGCGGTTTCGGGTATCATTTTCCGGAATCGACTGTATGACACGATTTTTGAAGTGGTAGTATTTTCGATCGCCATCTTGGGAGCCAATTTTTTGTTGGCAAATGAAAGACCATCCTGCACAATCTATCAGTTCAGCGATCAGACATCTATTGTTTTAGCACGTTTGGGAGCAACTATTGCCGCGCTGGTGGGTATAGAACTGGCGATTCGGGGACATCTGAGTCCCGGTGGTGGTTTTGCAGCTGGGGTAGCAGGCGGAACAGCGATTGGGCTAGTGGCGATCACCTCATCATCGCAGTGGATGCAAGCAATCTACCAACGCTGGCACGCTGCTACATGGGAAAAGGTTTCGGTTCTGATTTTCATTGTGTTGGCGGTTATCACTCTGATAGGATTGGAACTACCACACGGAGAATTGGGAACACTTTTGAGTGGTGGAGTTCTCCCTTTGCTGAATATGTTAGTTGCAGTCAAAGTCGCGTTGGGATCATGGGCGGTGATTTTGGTTTTTATTCATTATCGGGGGTTGTTGTAATACGCAAACAATTCCTCGGATAGATTTCCTTGAGATATTTTAGTGACGGAGCCTGTCATAATAATTGTGAAGTCGTTTTTGACTTGAATATCAATCAAACCACCAGGCATTTGTACTGTAATATCAGCGTCACATAAACCCAGTTTATAGGCAACTGCGGCGGCGGCGCTACTGCTACTACCGGAAGCTAGGGTGTAACCTGCTCCACGTTCCCAAATTTCGATTTGTATTTGATTTCTATTCAGAACTTTCATGAATTGAACATTAATTCGTTTGGGAAACAGTGGATGGATTTCTAGCTTTGGCCCGTATTGTTTGGCCAGAGTGGGTGTTACTTCTGGTAAAGGAATTACGCAGTGTGGATTTCCAATCGTCGCAGCACAGAAAGAAAAAGTTTGGTCATCAACACAGATTGATTCTTTGATAACTTCTGCGCGATCGCCAACAACTGCTATCTCATCACTCCAAAAGCTAACTTTCCCCATTTCCACCTGAACGGTTTTTCCTGCATTCTTGACTAGAGAACGCACGATTCCACCAAGGGTTTGAATTGTAAAAGATTCTTTGTTCACTAATCCTAAATCCCAGAGGTAGCGGGAAAAAATACGCAAGCCATTACCACTTTTCTCTGCTTCACTACCGTCAGGATTGAAAATACGAAGTGCAAACTCTGCAATTTCTGAAGGTAATGGTCCGAATAAAATACCGTCGGAACCAATTCCGAAATGACGATGACAAATTGCTTTGATTTTCTCAGGTGTGAGCGCAAACGGTAAATCTTGAGGATTAATTACTAAATAATCGTTACCGAGAGCATGATATTTGTAAAACTTCATCTCATCTATGCTTGATAGCAACTACGCGAATTCTACGATAGTCTGCCCACCACCTACCATCTTTATACAATACAGGCTGCAAACGTTCTTCAACGGCTTGGATGATTTTTGCTTGTTGTGTAGGAGAAATTCCTGTTAAAAATTGACTGGTGAAGAACATTTGTAGCCAGTTCGCCATACCTGTATTACCAGATTCTAAAGGAGTTGGTCTGTCAAATAAGGTAGCATAGGTTACTTCGAGATTTTGTTTTTCTAGTAACGTTGCATACTCACTAATGCTCGGAAAATACCAGGGATTAATTGTGCCTGGAGAATTGTAACCCAGTTCCACCAAAGCATCTTCCAAGGCCTGAACAATGGCTTTGACATTTCCTTTACCACCGAATTCAGCTACGAACTTGCCACCTGATTTTAAGGCTTTGTCAATACAATTGACAACAGCTTCTGCTTCTTTGACCCAGTGTAGTGCAGCATTAGAAAAAATCGCATCTAATGGCTGTTCAACTTGAAAGTTCCTAGCATCAGCAACATCAAATTGCAAATGCGGATAGTTTTGTCTCGCTTTTTCAATCATGGCGGGAGAATAATCAATCCCCATGATTTCAGCGCCATGAGTAGCAATTTTGTCAGTCAACTGTCCTGTACCACAGCCTAGATCCAGAATGCGATCGCCTACTTGGGGAGAAAGTAAGTTGAGCAAATCTTCGCCATACTGCCAAACAAATCCGTGTTGATCCTCATAGAGAGTTGTATTCCAATGATTATGTAACATGAAAAATTAAATTACTAATCTTATATCTCAATATGCTTTAGCTTACCTCACAACTTCCTCACATTGTTGTTTTACTTTAAAAGTAAAACTAAATTAGTGGATTTTTGCTTAGGAGTCAAACAATTTTTTTGGCATGAAAAATTGTCTTTCAATATTTAGTGTAATTTCTGGGAATTAGTATTATTAATATGGGAGCATAATAAAGATGCAATCCAAAGCCAAGGAAGTCAAACAAATTGCTACACAGTTATTAGCTAGTATGCTTTCTAATCCTCATATTTATGCAACTGTAAGTGACGAAGGAGCTAAAGGTCAGCAAGAGCAAGAATTGATTATAGTTGCTATTGAAATGGCAGAATATTTGGTTACTAAAGTTGAGCAGAGAAAATCATAAAACCATTTTGAAAAGTTTGTGATATGACTTTGATTTATTTACTCAATTAGCAAAATTAGTTACAGCGTTTCATTTTTTATCATCCAAAGACATCGGTAGAGGCGTACATCTGTATGCCCCTACAATAAATCTAATATCTATCAGAATTTTAGTTATTTTAACTAATTTGGTGAAGTCAAAATTTAGTAACCGTAACATTAACACCAGAATTGATTTGTTTTGGAGTCTTGAAATACTCTATTGGCTGGAGATACTCAGGAGTTTGATTTTTTCGTTCTTCGCATTCCTTGATGATTAAACCAGGATTCTGAATTATTTCAAGTGGGTCAATTTTTGTGCATCCCTGCTGTCTGACGACTGAAATTGAACCAGCAGTTTGTCTGAGACTATTATTTCGGTTACTGACATTACCCCAGTTATTCTTAATCGTCACTGGTTTGGTAACTAAAAAACCAGCTCGATGACTTCGATTGGTGATTGGAGTATTCACTGGGTTAGCATAAGCACTCGGAATAACGCTGAGTGTACTAACTAAAACTACCAAATGAACAAGTAAGCGTTTCATAAATCAAATCTCTCATAGATACCTACTATTAATTTTGGCTACTTTTACCTTTAACTGCACTATAGTTAGACACTTTTTGATTCTGCAACATTTAGATTAAAGATAGATTAAAGATTTTGACCGGATAGATTCATCCTCGTCCTCAAACCCATAACTAGCTGTATAGCCTGTACTGTAAGTAACAACAATGGTCTATTATTATTTATTATTGAAAATAAATTAAGATGCAGCAGAGGGCGACAAACTAGAGGCGATGTGACACTTTTGCAATTAATCACAGTTGTTCCTACTCTACCAGTTGTCAAATCAATAGATATGATAAGGAGATCTAATACTCGACAAAAGTAGCGATCGCAAACTTTATTAAGATTAAAACTTAATTATACTGAAAGCGCATTTTTTCATAAAAGTCAAGCATCTAGATCACAAAAAAAACAAATTTATTGGAAATGAAACTTTACTACATTACCCTAAATAATGCAGATGAAGCACGTCAAATCGGTCGTGCTTTATTGGAACAAAAATTAGCTGTTTGCGTCAATTGGTTTCCAATTACTTGTGCTTACATATGGAAAGGAGAAATTACAGAAGAGCCAGAAATGGTGCTAGTTGTGAAAACTCAAGCAGGTTATCGGGAACAAATTGAAGGAGTGATTCATCAACAGATTAATTACACTAACTTTATTGCTGAAATTTCACCCACACAAATCAACCAAAATTTCCTTGAATGGTTAAATGCTGAAGTTCCCTTAAATTCATTACAAAAAATGTAGTTAAAATTTCTGTAGCACTCAACATTTTTACCTAACAGTAGAGAAGAATGGTAATAGCTGTCTAGTTGAGAAACTAGTTATGAACCAGAATGAAAGCAGTAATACTCAGTTGCCAGTTTATCAATCTTCTTTACATACTGATACCCGATATTGGGGTAAAGTAGAAGTTATAGAAAAAGGGAAAAACTACAGTATTAATCGTATTGAAATTAAGCCAAAGCAAGGCATTAAACCACAAATTCATTATCACCGCAGTGAACACTGGGTCATTGTTTCTGGTACAGCAAAGGTTACTTGTGGTCAAGAGGAAAAATTACTGAACAAAAATCAATCAACTTTTGTTCCTCCAGCCACACTTCACAAAGTAGAAAATCCTGGATTTATTCCACTAATTATTCTGGAAATTCAAAATGGTGAATACCTGGGTGAAGATGACATAGAACGCCCACTAGATTGTAATTTAGCTAGCCTGTAGCATAAATTCAATTTTAATAAAACTTTATAGGGTAAGCACTACTTCTCGTTTAAAGACAAAA
This sequence comes from Pelatocladus sp., assembly GCF_059505505.1. Lineage (NCBI taxonomy): Bacteria > Bacillati > Cyanobacteriota > Cyanophyceae > Nostocales > Hapalosiphonaceae > Pelatocladus > Pelatocladus sp. Next base: position 9,760 of record NZ_JCACKS010000011.1, read on the forward strand.
AGAAAAGGGAAAGAGATGGAAGAAACACCCCTTACCCTTTCATTTTTTACAAAATAAGGGACAGAAAATAGGGAACCCTCTGTTCCCAATTCTCCATTCCCTTTGAGACTTTATGTTTTCAGTTACTATTGTCGAGGAACAAGGCTAGCAGTTTTCGTCGTACTATCCCAAACTATCCAACCAAATTGATGATCTAAATTATCGTCAGTATTTGCTACTTTAAAATAAATTTTTTCGCCACCCTTGATTTCAATAGCAAAATCTGAATTTTGAGCATACACCACCTTAAAACCTCTGTCTCGCAAGCAATACATCGCCCAAGCTTTTAATGATTGTCTTGCTGGTTCGTGTGGGATTGGAGGTTTTGTGATTGCTTGTTCAATAACTTGGAAAATTTGTATTTTTGTCATTTGTTATTTGTCATTTGTTATTTAGCACTAACGACTATCAACTATTCACTAACTATTTGGATCGCAACGGATTTCGATTATAAAGCCATCGGGGTCATAAAAATAAACCCCTCGTCCGGTGGGACGAGTGACTGGCCCGTGTGCGATCGCAATTTGATTTTGTCTGAGTACTTCAACAGCGCGATCAAAACTCAAGGGATCTATGTCGAAAGCTAGATGATAAGCTCTGGTAAAAGTGATTTCTGGATTAGGATCTGGCGGTGATAATTTCGGTTCCCAGAATAAATCTAGGATAGTCCCATCAGGAGTAACAAAGTTAGCGACTTTTCCCTGCGTGACTAAATCTTTTAATGTTTCTGGAACCTCATCACCTGTTAATTCGTGTAAACCCAGAATATTACCGTAGAAGTTGCGCGAAGCTTGCATATCTTGGACATTCAAAGCAATATGATGTACACGACGCAAGTCTCCGGGAGTCAGAATAGTGTTGAGAGAGTCAGTGCTAGATATCATTAATTTTAGTAAAATTTACTTTTGCGGATAGATGACAAATATTTTTTGAAAGTCTATTTTTAATAATAAAAATCTAACATGGTATTTGACTATTCATTAGACTTTCAAAATATTAATTTTCGACAACACCCTGAGTTGTATTGTGTTGGCAAAGGTGAGCAAGGTGTACTTTTAGTAGAACCATATAAATCGGAAATTTTGCCCTATTGGCGTTTCAAAACACCAGATATCGCTAGAGAATCTAGCGAAAAAATCTATCAAATGTTTTTAGCTTACCTTGAACAAGATGATTTTGTAGGTGCTGATATGGCGCGGAAATTTTTACAAATGGGTTACACGCGTTAGCGAAGCTCCTCTGAAGGAGGCTCGCGCCGTTATGCAAACCACAAAAGTGGCAAAAAATATAAAACAAATCCACAAAAGGAAAATTCAGCAGAAGCACAAAAGCAAGCACGAACAGAAATTTTACCTTACGAAGTAGACCCTGTTAAGGCTGAATCGGCAAAATTTTTTAACCAAAAGTGGATACAAGCTAAAACTAACAAGAAATATCTCCAGCTTTTAGCAAAACATAAACAAATGTACGAACAAAAATAATTGCGGATGACAAATGACCAATAAAATCATTCCATACTTCTGGGTGTATTAACTACTTGATGCATTCTCCAAGGAATCCCACGATACCTCCCAACAACTTCTCCCTCTTGAATTTCAAAATTCACATCTGGTGCTTGGTAGTTACTACCGCGATACTTAAGTGTTGCTTCATTATCAATTTCTTGAGGTTGAGAACTAATTAATTCCTGATTCTGATTCTTGTTTAGTTGTTCTTGATATTTTTCCTGCTGCTTGAGTTTGTACTCGTTTTGTTGTAGGAGTTTTTTTGTACTAACAAAAACGACGATTAGCAACAAAACCTGTACTTGCCAAGGCGCTAATATCAATCCTAAAGCTAGGCTAATAGCTGCTACTACACCTATAATCTGACCAATTTCATCGGTACTTTTTTTGAAGATGTAGCCAGCTACTAGACCAGTAAAAAGTGGTATCACAAACAACAAAGCCATTTTTCTTTCACCTCTGAACTAAACCAGAAGCGCTAAATTTTTAGTAATTGAATATTGGAGCTATTGTTTAAAAACGTGTAGCAATTATACATTCACGCTTTTTTTAAGCCACAATGTGCTACTAATAAACAACAACACCATTAATAATAATTACAAAAAAGTCTAATATATTATATTACCATCATACGCTTGCATCATCAAAGCTATCTAAGGTATTACCTTGATTGAGTAGCTTTTCTGACAGACACCCAATGCTGAACATTCCTCAATTACTAGCAACTGAACTCAACCTCAAAGCCTATCAGGTGCAAAATGCGCTGGAACTATTGGCAGAGGGTGCAACAATTCCCTTTATTTCACGTTACCGTAAAGAACGCACTGGAGAAATGAATGAAGTCCAGCTGCGCGATTTAGCAGATAGACATACCTACTTAAGCGAACTAGAAGAACGAAAATCGACAATTTTGAATGCGATCGCCGAGCAAGGTAAACTCACAAACGAACTCAAAGCAAAAATCGAAGCTTGTCTACAAAAAACGGAACTCGAAGATTTATATTTACCCTTCCGTCCGAAACGCCGCACCCGCGCTACTGTCGCCAGAGAAAAAGGACTAGAACCGCTAGCTGAATTGATCAAATCGCTGAATCACAAAAATGCTGCACCTACATCTTTGGAAGACGCAGCAGCGAAGTATGTTTCTGAAGAAAAAGGAGTGAAAACACCAGAAGAAGCGCTAAGAGGTGCTTCTGATATCCTAGCTGAGGAAGTAGCAGAAAAAGCAGAGTTACGCGCATATCTGCGTGAATATTTGCTAGAGGAAGGAATATTTACCTCACGGATTAAAGATGAACATCCTGAAGGTACGACTAAATTTGAGATGTACCGCAATTATCAAATCAAAGTTAAGAATATTGCACCCCACAATCTACTTGCACTGTGTCGCGGTGAAAATGAAGAGGTGTTGAGTTTTGGGATTAGCTTTGATGAGGATGTGGTGCTTTCCTATTTAGAATCCCAGGAAATTAGCTCTAAACATCGTCCTATCCGCAAATTTTACCAGGAAATGCTTAAAGATGCATTCAACCGTCTGATGAAAACTTCCTTGATCAGCGAGGTCATCTCAGAGAAGAAGTTATACGCCGATGTTGAGTCGATTAAGACATTTGAAGCAAACTTGCGGGAGTTACTGCTGTCTGCACCTGCGGGGATGAAACCAACAATGGCGATCGATCCAGGTTTTAGAACTGGGTGTAAAGTTGCTATAATGGATGAAACTGGGAAATTCTTAGAATATCAAGCAGTATTTCCCCATCAAGCAGCCGAACAGCGCCTCAAAGCTGCACAAACACTGAAAAATCTGATTGAAAAATACAAGATAGAGTTAATCGCTATTGGTAATGGTACAGCTTCCCGCGAGACAGATGAGTTTGTCGCCCAAGTATTGCAAAGTTTGGAACGCAAACCAATCAAAGTTATAGTCAACGAATCTGGTGCATCTATATATAGCGCTAGCAAAGTTGCAGCCCAAGAATTCCCTGATTTAGATGTTACCGTACGTGGCGCAATTAGTATCGGTCGCCGCTTGCAAGATCCCCTAGCAGAACTGGTGAAGATAGACCCGAAATCTATTGGTGTGGGACAATATCAACACGACGTAGATCAGAAATTGCTGAAAAAGAAACTAGACGAAACAGTCGAAAGTTGCGTTAACTACGTCGGCGTAGATTTGAATACTGCTTCCAAGGAACTTTTAACTTTTGTCTCCGGGATTACACCTACGGTTGCTAATAACATTGTCACCTATCGCAACCAAAATGGAGCCTTTAAAAATCGTCGGGAACTGCTGAAAGTTCCTAAGTTAGGACCAAAGGCGTTTGAGCAAGCAGCAGGATTTCTACGGATTCGCAACGGGAAAAACCCTCTAGATAATACCGCCGTGCATCCAGAAAGTTATGCAGTTGTGGAAGCGATCGCTCATGATTTAGGTGTAAACTTACAAAAAGTTACCGAAGTTGCCGAAAAACTCAACAAAGCCAACCTGAAAAAATACGTCACCGAAACCGTTGGTGAACCCACCCTCCGCGACATCCTCAAAGAACTAGAAAAACCAGGCAGAGATCCCCGTGCCGAGTTTAAGTATGCCACTTTCCAAGAGGGAATTAAAGAAATTTCTGATTTGAAAGAAGGGATGGAATTAGAAGGTATTGTGACAAATGTGGCGAATTTTGGCGCATTTGTAGATATTGGTGTTCACCAGGATGGTTTGGTGCATATTTCTCAACTTGCTGATAGATTTGTCGATGATCCGAAGAAAATCGTGAAAGTGGGACAAGTTGTGAAAGTCAGAGTGATGGAAGTGAATGAGAAATTGAAGCGGATTGGTTTATCGATGAAGGGTGTGAAGCAGTAAAAGATATTGCTGGAAAACTTCGTCAAGTAGGTTTCCAGATTCAAATCATGCGTAGTTATGATCAATACGAACTGCCAAAAGCCCATACCGCCTTCATTGCACGTAAACCAGTATGAGATTGCAACACCAGAAAGCGATCGCCCATCATAAAGTCCAGATACTAGCAAACTGCCTGTAAGCGATCGCTCAATTGAGATCCCCAAGTCCTCGTGAACAGGATACATCTCTGGAAGCTTAGAGCTATTGTGATCAATTAGAATAGGTGCAATCCAGACCAAAGGAGGAGCTATGGCTAAAACATTCACGATTACGCTTCCAGATGATTTAGAGCAAGTACTGACTGCTCAAGCAGAACGTTTAAATAAATCTCCAGAAGAAGTCGTGTTACAAGTACTATCACAGCAGTTAACGACTCTATTTCCAGAGAACTCAGCACAGCAAGTGCAAACAGATCCGCTTCTACGACTAATTGGCTCCGTTAGTGTAGATGTTTCGGATTTAGCAGAAAATCATGACTACTATATAGGACAAGCTCTTTATCAGGAGCTAAGAGGGGATGAGTAGTTTGTTTGTTGATACGTCGGGTTGGGCAAGTCTTTTTATTCACACTCAACCTCACTATCCACAGGCAGAGCAGCATTTTCGTTTAGCTTTTCAACAACACAGAAGAATTTATACAACAAATTATGTAATTTCTGAATTAGTAGCATTATTGAATAGCCCACTTCGGGTGTCTCGTTTACGTATCTTTGAAATTGTTGATGCTATTAAAACAGTAGCTTATGTTGAGATTATTCACATTGACGATGTGACTGATGCTCTGGGTTGGGAATTATGCAAAAGTAGACTAGACAAAGCTTGGTCATTAGTTGACTGTACATCTTTCGTTGTGATGCAACAATTAGGAATTCAGGAAGCTTTGACAACTGATAAACATTTTGAGCAAGCGGGTTTTATCCGTTTACTAAAGTAATTAACCAAGCCAAGATTATAGCGTGCGATCGCTCATAAACAACTTCAAATACTAGCAAAATACCTATAAGCGGTCGCTTTTGATAGAATAGCGATCGCCAAAATATGATTGAAAAACCTAGCTAGAAGCAATACATAACGGTGAGGAAGTAATTGAAATGTACTTAGAAGCTTGGCAAACAGAAGGTGAATTTATTCCTAACCCAAGTACGCTTCAAATTGCCTGATTATTGTTCTGAGGTGTAGTATCATACAATGCGCGATCGCTCATAAACAAATTCAGATACTAGCAAAATACCTGCAAGCGATCGCTCGGTTGAAAACCTAAGCAGTAGTCAGCAAGATCTGATCGCTACCTTTATCAGAATATATTTATGATTAGAAGTAGCTAGAGTTAAAACGAACAAACGCTAGGAGCAATTGATGAAGTTTAATGTGACACTTGACCGGGATGAGGACGGAATTTGGATTGTAGAGTGTCCCAGTATTCCTGGTTGTGTTAGCCAAGGACATAGTAAAGAGGAAGCCATTGAGAATATTAAGGATGCGATCGCTGCTTGTCTTCAAGTTCGTGCAGAACGTGGTATACCGCTAACTGTAGAGACTCGCCAAGTTGAGGTTATAGCGTAGTCATGGGATCTGCTCTTCCAGTTTTAAGTGGGCGTGAGGTTGTGCGTATCTTTGAATCGTTTGGTTGGGATGTTGTCCGTCAGACTGGCAGTCACATTATTATGGTTAAGGATGATGAGCCAGTAACGCTTTCGGTTCCTGACCATCGCGAAGTAGCAAAAGGAACTTTGCGGAGTCTTATCCGTAGTGCTGGACTGACGGTAGATGAGTTTGTTGCTGCAAAATAGTGCGTGTATAGCAGCATAACAACAGTATTGGATTTTTTTGAATTCGCCAACAAAGTCGTGATTGTAGAGATAGCAGCAATGTGCGATCGCTCATCATCAAGTCCAGATACTAGCAAAATACCTGCAAGCGATCAATATTAATGAACTAAAACAGCTGATAGAGGAATGATAGTGGAAGTTAGTTTCAGCTCTTCAGAACTTAGAAGGAAAAAATACTTCAACCTCAGTTCACAGATTGCTCAATTAGATAATGCACAACTGCGTTCTCTGTTTGACGATAATCAGTCAAGTTTGGGTTGGGGACTAACTCAAACTATAGTTCTTGGAGAATCCAAAGTCTTCGTGAAACGCATTCCAGTGACAAACATCGAATATGACAACTTGTTCTCTACCAAAAATCTCTATGATCTGCCGACTTACTTTAATTACGGACTCGGTTCTGCTGGTTTAGGGGTCGCTGGTTTAGGGGTCTTCCGTGAACTCGTGACACATATCAAAACCACCAACTGGGTATTAGAGGGAGCGATCGCCACCTTCCCACTGATGTACCATTATCGGATTATTCCGTTCTCTGGGCAGCGTGTGGACGTGGATAGGAAGTGTCTAAAAGGCTTTGTGGAATACTGGGGAAATAGTGCGAACGTCGGCAATTATATGTTAGACAGAGCGAACGCCAACCATGAGTTAGCTCTGTTCCTGGAGTACATACCACATGTTCTGGAAACATGGCTGCGGGAAAACCCTAACAAACTCCAGAAACCTCTGGATGACTTGCGTAGGACAATTGCCTTTTTGAGGACGAAGGAAATCATCCACTTCGACGCACATTTTCGCAACGTCCTCACCGATGGCGAGCAGATCTATTTAACCGATTTTGGTTTGGCACTTGACAAGAGTTTTACGTTGACGAAGGATGAAGAATCTTTCTTTAAGGAGAACACATTTTACGACTACGGAGAAATCCTGCGGAATCTTAGCCACTTTATTCGAGCATCGTATGACTCATGTTCGGAGAACGATAAACGCACAATAATGGAAAAATATGGCATAAAAGAAGGTTTACAACATTATGAACTGGGGTCTCTATTACTCGACAACATCGAGCAGATACATGCTGATGGAATCATGAAGCTAGATGAATTCTATGTTGCCAGCATAGTGAAGTACCGCAGCATCATTGCGCTGATGCGAAACTTCTATTTTGATATATGGAGAAATAACAAAAAAGACACGAAACTTCCTCATTTAAAACTACAGCTACTGCTTAAAGAGACAGGGTTTCTTCCTGGTGCTGAATCCCAAGGCGGATAGTTGTCATCATTTGCTGCTGTGGTGCGTCCCAACAACCTCTTAACAGTCGCGGTTTTGATTGAGAGGGAAAGTTTACGAGCCATCCTGCTTAGACTTAATTTGAGATGCAATTAAAGGAATTTTCGGAGCAAAAAAGAATCCAATTAAACTTGCAAAAAGAATTGGTGTTAAGGGAGCGAAATTAGTCAGTTTTGACAGCAGTAAAGTTGTGCTGATTGGTGTACGTGTGACTGCGGCGTTAATAGCTGCCATTACACAAATCATAGATAGAGAAGGGTTAATTCCAGGAACAAAAACCGCTATTGCTTTACCAAGACAAGCGCCAATAAAAAATAGAGGAATTATAAATCCACCAGGCCATCCACCTGTTACGGTAACACCAATGGCAGCCATTTTACCCAAGGCTAAACTCAACAGCAAAACGCCAGAAAAGCTAGTATTAGCGATGAATGCTAACTGATCATGTCCAAAATAACGAGTTAGCGGTAATGAGAATGCTAAGATTCCTAAAGCCAGTCCTGCTAAAGTTGTGCGAAGATAAACTGGGCCAGGAATACGGGCAAATAAGCGATCGCATCCGTGAAAAATGCCTATAAATATCCATCCTGCTAAGGCCCCAATCATCCCGAAGAGGATAGCAAACAAAACATCATTAATGCTTTCTAAACTATACTGGGGTAAATACCAAATCGGTGCGATTCCTAAATGCGTAATTAACGCAAACACTAAGTAACTAGCACAACTAGAAACAATAGCTGGCATCAGTGCTTGGTAGTACTCCACTACATACTGATGATGCAAGATCTCTAAAGCAAACACCGCACCGCCAAGAGGTGCGCCAAATAAGGCAGTAAAACCTGCTGCCATCCCCGCTAGACTCATATTGCGGACATCTTCACCTTGAAGTTGAAGGCGATCGCTAATCCAAGTCCCAAACGAACCTGTTACCTGTACTAGTGGTGCTTCTGGTCCAGCGCTACCACCTGCCGAAATCCCAACTAAAGAAGCAAGAATCATGGCAGGATTTTTGCTAATATCCAAACGTCCACTGCGGAAATGAATGTTATCTATAATAACGCCAATTTCTCCAGGATTACCAAGAAAATGAATTACTAAACCGACAATTAATCCCGCTAATGGCATTAACAGCAACACACCCCAACCAGGTAATTTTTGTAGCGTGTTAGTTGAGATTTCTAGTATATTCCAATATAAAGCAGCAAATAAGCCACCAACAATTCCTACCAGTACCCAACGCAAAACCCAACGGGAAATCATGAAAGGATTACGCCTTGTGAGTCCGAATAATTGCGAAAATGCCCAACGTTGAGTTTGATCTAATCTTTGACGCTGCTTTGGTTGCACTGTACTAGTTACCGTAGTGAAAAACGAGATAGGAGATGTTGACGCTTTTTGTGTCAATTGTCATCTACTTGATTAAAGAAATTTTAATTTATCTTGCACACCTGTAAAAATAAGACAAATGTCAAGATTAAACCTAGCTTAATTGGTTAAGTTAAGTTAATACTCAAGATAGTGTGTATCTCCTCTCAGCACAGACTAAGATGCTTGGGATGTGAAGTTTTAGTTTAAAGATTAATGGTGGATAAAAAGAAAATTACTCCCATGAGTAAGGAAACCGTTCCTGAACAAGCCGAACAATCTAGTCCCGCAGGAGATGAAACACAACTCAGTCCAGAGGTGCTTGACAAAATCAAACATCCCCCAAAAATGGATGATGTTTTGCGGGAGTTACCGCCGGATGAACTCAAGAATAACCAAGCAGTGGTACCAGAAATGCTTGATGAACCAACCGATGAAATCGTTGGTTTCACAAAAGACTAGTAAAGATACAATTGCAATCAGTATCCATATGCCAATTTTGCTTGGACTATGTTGCCAGTTATCTATTCGGACGAATTTCTAGATCACAAAACCGGATATCTCCATCCTGAAAAACCAGAACGCTTAAGTGCCATTACTAGCGCTTTAAAAGTTGCAACGTTTGCTTCACAAATTGAATGGCGATCGCCTACAGCAGTGGTAGATCGTCCTTTAATCTCGCTAATTGAGGAGGCACACAGCCAAAGCTATATTAAAACAGTCCAAGAAATAGCCTCTAATGGTGGTGGTTACTTGGATACAGATACAGCAGTGTCTCCCCGTAGTTATGATGTAGCATTACTAGCAGTGAGTGCTTGGCTGGATGGAGTAGATATCGTCCGAGAAACTGGCGAACCCGCTTTTGTGTTAGCACGTCCACCAGGACACCATGCTGAAAGAGAATATGGTATGGGGTTTTGTTTATTTGCTAATGCTGCGATCGCTGCTTTTTATGCCCTGAAACAACCAGATATTAACCGCGTTGCCATTTTAGACTGGGATGTGCATCATGGTAATGGCACGCAAGCAATTGTGGAAACTAACCCTCAAATAGCCTATTGTTCACTCCATCAATACCCTTGTTATCCAGGAACTGGTAAAGCAACAGAAAAAGGTTTTCATCGCAATGTCCTGAATTTACCGATACCACCTGGTAATGATATTGGAGTATACCAACCTATTTTTGAAAAAAAGGTTGTACCCTTTCTGTCAGACTTTCAACCAGATTTATTAATAGTTAGTGCTGGTTATGATGCTAATGCAGCTGATCCACTAGCAATGATTAATCTCCAACCCCAAGATTACGGTGTATTTACCAACTATTGTTTAAGGATCACCCGTCGAATTTTATTTGGGTTAGAAGGTGGCTACGATTTGCCTGCACTCTCCCAATCTGTCGTAGCCACTATTAGTCAATGTTTAGAGACTTCCTATTTTAAAGTTTAATTTGATTAATAATGCTGGGTGCGATCGCCTAAGTAAAAATTATTCAAACCCTTACTAATGACAAATAACTAATTCCTCAAATTCCGATATCTTTCCTGAATATCCTCTATTGTGAATACTGCTTGAAAATTTAACCCTACTGATTGATAAAACTCTGCTCCACCCTGCTGACGATCTACCAGGGAAATTACTTGATTAACAGTATAATCTGCTGCTCTAAGACGTTCAACTGCTTTCATGGCAGATTGTCCAGTAGTAACAACATCTTCTAAAACCACCACATTTGCACCTGTTGGCAAATTTGGCCCTTCTATATACGCCTTTGTTCCGTGTCCTTTGGCTTCTTTACGAATAATCAGCGCTGGTATGGGACGATGCTCATAGGCAGAAACTACACTCACAGCACTCACAATCGGATCTGCACCCAATGTCAATCCAGCTACCGCCTGAGTATCTTGTGGTAGAAGCGATAAGAGAATACGACCAATTGCTAAAGCACCTTGGGGATGGAGTGTAACTTGTTTCCCGTTGATGTAATAAGAACTACGTTGTCCAGAAGAGAGAACAAAATCGCCTTCTTGATATGCGAGTTGGCAAAATAAATCTAGCAACTTGTCACGTAAGCTTGGCAAATCACTATTAACTGCCCAGATGTCAGATGGGGTAGGGGTTTGAGCTTGGTAAGTCATTACAAAAGAATAAAATTTGTGCTAAACCAATGGTTGAGCTTCTCAGTAAACAGGCGTAAAAAAGATAACCATTAAATTTATTAGTAGGTAGTAATTAGTTGTTAACCACTAACTACTAACAGTCACTACTAGAAGTTCTCAAGATAAGGATAAATGAAGATTTGCACAAAGACAGAGGAAAAATAAAAATGGCTTTAAAATTCAAAATTTTGGGTGGATTATTAGTAATGTTTACTACTGCGATCGCAATTCCGGCTTTAGCTCAAGATGAAGCACAAACATCGAATAATGAGTATATAACACCAAATGAAGCTTTTGAACGAGCTTACTTTAAAAATTCTCCTGATTTTTTTGGTAGTATCACCAGTCAAAGCGACATAAACGATATTTTTGGTCTTGGTTCATTTTCCCGAAACAGTTTTCCGGAAAATCAAATAGCCAGAGATAGTGAGTTAGTTCACATTCTCTATCGAGACATTCTCTACCAACAGGTTAGTAATGATCCTTATCTTCGTAGTCCCGATTTACCCAATCCTTACAACACTTCGCTGTTAATGTCTCCAGGCTTAAATGCTAACAAGCTTAAGGTTGGTACTGAGTTTCGGTTTGAACAAATACCTCCTCGTTAAGGTTCTACTATAAGCAACAGTCAGCAGTCTGTTAGAGACTATTGACTGTTTAACTCATAACTAATACTTTTGAAATCCAGGGTGCAGGAGTTGAACCTGCCTAAGGCGAATTATGAGTTCGCTGCCTCAACCGCTCGGCCAACCCTGGTTATTGTCTGATAGATTATAGCATAATTTTATTAATTGTGTGCGATCGCAACTTACTTTTTAGGTTTTAACACTAGATAATTTGATATTGCTATAGTGCAGACTAATATTAATTAAGTCCCTGAAAAACACAGTTTAAAACAATCCAATATTTTTTTGCCATAGCTTGCGAGCAATGAAACTAAATTCTACCGTAGTTCTAACTTTAACTTTATTAGCCCTGATGTTGGGAGCTGGTTCTGTAAGTGCCTTTTTAGGATTTGATATTGGTAGTAAAGCACTCAAAGGTGTGACTGCACCAGATTCTCGCCCCACTACCAAGTTTGCCAGTGCTAAAAGCGGTAACTCTCAGCATGAAGGGCTGGTGCTTTTAAAAGAGCAAGAAATTCTCAAAACTGTAAAGGCAAGAATAGAGGGCAAAACCAAAACCCCTAAGTCAGAACAAGAAGAAGACGAAACTGTTAACAACAAACAGAAGCCACAGGACAAACCCCAGACAGAAGTTGAAGAAAAACCCCAGCCAGGATTTCCAGTTTCTGCTGAAAATGAAGGCGTCAGTCTTTCGGTACAATCTGCTCGTTATTCTGGCGGTGCATTGCAACTGCGAGTTAAAATGCAGAACAAAAGTAAAGATTCTGTACGCTTCCTCTACAGTTTTTTAGATGTCTCAGATGATAAAGGACGAACCCTGAGTGCTAGTACAGATGGTTTACCATCAGAATTACCAAACAACAGCCCAACATATACTGGTACTGTTAGCATTCCCACAGCTTTGCTTGATGATGTCAAAAGCATTTCACTTTCTCTAACAGATTATCCAGCTCAACAACTGAATTTGGAAGTGTTAGATATTCCTGTAGGAAGGCAGTAGGGGATCGGGAATTGAGGATTGGGAATTGGGGATCACGGAGAAGGGAGCAGGGAGCAGGGAGACGTGAGGACACGCGGAGAATCACTAATCCTCATACTCTGTGAGAAGCCCTTTGGGTAGTTCCCTCCGGAACGCTACCTGCGCCGCTCAGTGTCTACACGAACGTAGTCGCACTCTACGAGAAGTCTATGAGCGCGTCTACATGAGGGAAACCCCCATAGACGCGCCTTCTTCGGCTACCTTTGGAAGCCACTCCGTGTCTACCCGTAGGGTAGACCGCGCTGTCTCACCGCTTGCGCGTCTACGCGTAGCGTCTCCTCTGGAGAATCCCCCTTCTCCCTTCGCCCCTAATCCCCAAAGAGGGCCCCCAGTTCCCCGATCCTCGATCCCCGATCCCTAATCCCCAATTCCCAACTTGGTGTGCATTTTACACGGGCTTTGCAGTGATAGGTTTTCCTAGCTTGAATTGGACTGATGTATGGCTGCGAGTGTTGTCAGTGCTGCTGCTGATTGCCATCAACGCTTTTTTTGTAACAGCAGAATTCTCGATGGTAACAGTACGGCGATCGCGTATTCATCAGTTAGTACAAGCTGGTGATATACAAGCATTATCCGTTGAAGTTCTACAGCGTAGTATAGACCTATTGCTGTCTACAACTCAGCTAGGGATTACTCTCTCAAGTTTGGCGCTGGGGTGGATTGGAGAAAGCACGATTGTTGTTATAGTCAAATCATGGCTACAATCCTTGCCTCTTCCCGGAGGAATGAATATTGCGATCGCTCATTCATTATCAATCCCGATCGCCTTTTTTTTCATTGCCTATTTGCAAATAGTTTTAGGGGAACTGTGTCCTAAATCAGTAGCGATGCTGTACTCAGAACAGCTAGCACGATTTTTAGGCCCTTCTGTGAAAGCGATCGTTAGGTTTTTTAATCCCTTTATTTGGATTCTCAACCAATCAACTCGCTGTTTGTTGCGATTATTTGGCATTCAATATACTGGTCAAAGTTGGAGACCACCTGTTACACCTGAAGAATTACAGTTAATTATTTCTACAGAACGTGAATCTACTGGATTAGAAGCGGGAGAACGAGAACTACTCAAAAATGTTTTTGAGTTCGGAGAAGTAACAGCACAAGCAGTTATGGTTCCTCGTAATAATATAGTAGCTTTACCTCAAGATGCGACTTTACAGATTTTTCTTGAACAAATGGCAGCTACGAGTTACTATTGTTTCCCAATTATTGGAGAATCTCTAGAAGATATTATTGGTGTCGTTTACTTTCAAGATTTAGCAAAACCTTTAGTTGTAAGCAAATTAGTTTTAGAAACACAAATTCAATATTTGATACGTCCGGTAAGATTTGTTCCAGAACACACACCATTAGGTGAATTATTACCAATGATGCAGCAAGAAAAGCTGGGAATGGTAATAGTAGTGGATGAATTTGGTGGAACGGTTGGACTAGTCACCATTGAAGATGTAATTGCCCAAATTATTGGTGATATTGGTATTGTAGAAAATCACGATGAATTGCTAATTGAGTTTATAGATAACCAGACATTCTTAGTGCAAGCGCAAATTAATTTAGAAGAGTTGAACGATGTATTACATCTTAATTTGCCTTTGGGAAGAGAATATCAAACACTTGCAGGTTTTATGCTATATCAATTGCAAAAAATTCCTGCCTTGGGTGAAACTCTCCGTTACCAAAATTTGGAATTAACTGTCACATCAGTTGATGGGCCTCGCTTGCATCAAATTCAAGTACGGCGCTTTGAGGAGGACGGGGGACGCGGGGACAAAACAATTAAAATTTAAAATTTAAGAACAAGGGGAAGGAGACACGGAGGACAAGGGGAATAAGGGGGACACGGGAGACACGGGGGGGGACATTCTTGATAGATTCTCCCTGTCGCTATGTCTTTTACTCTGTGTATCTTCCAAAACCTCTTAAAAAGTAAAAAGTAAAAAGATAATCCCCATAAATAAATTGAGGGGAAATAACCACGGACATAGCAACTTCGGTGCGGGAGCATCTCATAGACGCGTAGCGGCTTCTCGGAGAGTAATAAATGTTTTCCTGATCGTTCCATAAATAAATTTAGGGGCTTAGTACCAGCACTTTTTCTTAGGAAGTGCCTTTTGAATGAGTGACTTTTGCCTTGTTTGGTCAACAAGGCGAAGCATAATTCAACGGATCTTTAAGTCCTAATTCAGCAAAAGCAGCAAGACGTAAACGGCAAGAATCGCAGACACCACATGCCATTTCATCACCAGCGTAGCAAGACCAAGTAAGTTCCCAAGGAACTCCCAATTTATTACCTAATTGGATAATATCAGTTTTTTTTAGCTCAAGTAGAGGTGCAACAATGGTGATCGGCTTGCCTTCGCGTCCTTGTTTTGTTCCTAAACGAAAGACTTCCTGCATTGCTTGGATATAATCAAGACGACAATCAGGATATCCAGAGTAATCTAAAGCATTGACGCCAATGTAGACACGTTCTGCGGCGATAGTTTCAGCGTAAGCAAGAGCAAAACTCAAAAAAATTGTATTCCGTGCAGGTACGTAGGTAACAGGAATATTTTGTGACATTTCCTCTAAAGAACGCTTTTGGGGTAAATCAATCGTGTCATCTGTAAGTGCCGAACCACCCCACTGCCGTAAATCAAAGGTTACTATTTGATTTTGGACGATACCTGCTTTTTGGGCGATCGCTAATGCTGAGTGCAATTCTCTTCGATGCCGTTGTTGGTAATCAAAGGAAATAGCATAACACTCACAACCATCCACCAGTGCTTGATAGAGAACAGTCGAAGAGTCTAATCCACCAGACAATAAAATTACAGCTTTCATATTTACGTTTGGGTGTATGGGGATATAAGGGTATAGAGATATAGATAAATTGGTTTATATTACACCCTTACACCCTAAAAGCAATATTTTTTGGGCAAAGGGTGAAAAATCTACATCGATGAGATACCTAATACTTCCCCTTAAACCCATCTCTGGTTGACAGATAAGAATAATTGCTGACTTTCTTGCTGATTTTAATGCAGATAAATGCTATTCCAATAAAGCCTTTCTAAATCAAAATCTCTCTATAGTTAGTAACTTAACTGGCAAAAAATTATTTATTTTTAGTGGGAATAATTAGATAATTATACCGCAAATTGATTTTTGAGTCTCACTAATAAACATATGCTGTTACCATACTTGTTTTTTAAGGCCAAAAATAGTACTAGTTTATTTATTTGTAAAGTTTAGAAATAAACATCAAACTCTACTGAGTATAAAAAACAGACCCAGATGGTGGGAACTCATAACAAACTTTGAAATTCTTCATAAATAGAACCTCTATGTTACCATCTGGATGGTTTTAGACGACTAAATCAGTGGCAGTTTAAGTATCAAAGCCGACGATTATTGTAGCGTCTCTAAATTGGTGGTTGAGGAGAGAATGAGAGTGCAAGATAGCAGTATGTCAGCAGGAGAACAAAACGGACACGGACACCGCACCCAGCCCCACCCGATCCGCATAGGCGTGATCGGGGTGGGTAATATGGGGCAACATCATGCCCGTATCCTAAGTTCCATGAAAGATGTTGAACTGGTTGGGGTTGCAGATATAAATGTTGAACGAGGATTAGAAACCGCCAGTAGATACAAGGTGCGTTTTTTTGAGGATTACTGCGATCTGCTGCCACATGTGGAAGCGGTTTGCATTGCTGTCCCCACGCGTTTACATTACGCCGTGGGAATTTCTTGTCTTTTGGCAGGAATCCACGTCTTGGTAGAAAAACCGATCGCAGCCAGTATTTCCGAAGCAGAATCGCTAGTTAATGCCGCAGCTGAATCTGGTTGTATTCTCCAAGTAGGTCACATTGAGCGCTTCAGTCCAGCTTTTCAAGAATTAAGTAAAGTATTAAAAACTGAAGAAGTGCTGGCCTTAGAAGCCCATCGCATGAGTCCCTACTCAAACCGTGCCAACGATGTCTCAGTTGTTTTGGATTTAATGATCCATGATATTGACTTACTATTAGAATTAGCCGCCTCACCAGTGGTGAAGTTAACGGCTAGTGGCAATCATACCTTAGACTCTGGTTATTTGGACTATGTGAGTGCGACCTTGGGATTTGCTAATGGCATTGTTGCCACCCTGACTGCTAGCAAAGTCACTCACCGCAAAATCCGCAGTATAGTCGCTCATTGTAAAAGTTCATATACAGAGGCAGATTTTCTCAAAAATGAAATTTTGATTCATCGTCACACTACACCTAACTCTGTGACAGACTATCGGAAAGTCCTTTACAAGCAAGATGGTGTGATTGAAAAAGTTTATACTAGCAACACTGATAAATTGGGTGCAGAATTGGAACATTTTGTCAACTGTGTGCGTGGTGGAAACCAACCTTCAGTTGGTGGTGAACAAGCACTTAAAGCCTTAAGACTAGCAAGTCTAATTGAACAGATGGCTATGGAAGAAAGAGTTTGGAACCCATTAGATTGGGAATCTGAATCGAGAGTGCAATCTTTAACACCCACCGTTTAACAAGAGTAGGAGAGTAAAACAGCAACAGAGGGGGAAAAGTAAGAAATTACTCTTTCCCTCTCTTTTAATGTGAGTTGTTGATAGTTGCTTTCTCCAAACAACAAACAACACACAAAATTTACCAAACAGAACTCAATAAGTACTCAGACACAACTAATTACACAGATTTTTTCCAGTTAAGAGTTCCTGATCTCCACAAATCAAATCAATTTAATTTTGTCCAACTACTTAGCAATTTTAGGAATTAACTCAATGACTGATTGGATCAAAACTACTATCGAATCTATGGGCTATGTGGGAATTGCCTTATTAATGTTCCTTGAAAATCTTTTTCCTCCCATTCCTTCAGAATTGATTATGCCTCTAGCAGGATATACAGCAAACCTACCAGATGCAAAGCTCAATATTATTGGTGTGTTTTTTGCAGGACTAGTAGGTTCTGTGTTCGGCGCACTCATCTGGTACTATCCTGGTAAGTTTCTTGGTGAAGACCGCTTAAAAGTTTGGGCTGACAAATATGGTAAGTGGCTAACCATAAGTAGTAAAGACATCATTAAGTCTAAGCATTGGTTTGATAGGCAGGGTAACAAAGCTGTTCTGATGGGTCGCCTAGTACCAGGAATTCGTACCTTGATTTCTGTACCCGCAGGACTCAGCAATATGCCTTTACCATCTTTTATATTTTATACAACTGTGGGTAGCGCTGCTTGGGTAGGTTTGCTAACATACTCAGGATACATATTGGGTAGTCAATATGAACTTGTGGACAAGTACCTTGCTCCTGTATCAAAAATTGTGCTTGCGGTTATACTTTTAGCATTTCTTGTTTTGGTATTAAAGCGGAAGCACAAACATAGGAGAAGATAAAAACCTTGCCCCGGATTAGAATCTACAAAAACAACTGTTTTGGTGTAAAAAGTAGCCCTATGAATGAGAACAAGCTACTTGTGAGTTGCTATTGAACTTTGCTTCAGCATAGCCTTAGTAAACTAACTCACATTCACTAATTCAGTAATTTTTGGCAAGTTTTCAGCTAAATGTTAACGTAACCAAAAATTTCTGATACACGCATTTTTGTAAGATGAGCATGGTAACTTTTTTAAGCATAAGTAAGTACTAGGAGCTTTCATGACAGACCAACCTTCCGCAGCCACCCCGATGAATGCTGCTGCCATACCCATGAATAGAGTATCGGCCTCTACTCCGATCAATGCTACTCCTACCCCAAATGTGGGTGGTGCCACAAGTAAAAAGATTCTCAGTGTTGACTTAGGTAGAACTTCCACAAAAGCTTGTGTCAGCCGCGAACCAGGAAATGTAATATTTGTCTCCGCCAATGTGAAAGAAATGTCAATGGAACAAGTGCGCGGAGGTGTCTTTGAAGCCCGTGCAACAGATCCTTTGATGGATTTGTGGTTGGAGTATCAAGGTAGTGGATATGCTGTAGGTCAACTAGCTGCCGACTTCGGTGCTAATTTAGGTGTAGGTCAATCCAAAGTAGAAGATGCGCTTGTCAAAACCTTAGCTTGTGCTGGTTATTTCAAGTTGAAAGATGATATCTCTGTTGTCATGGGTTTGCCTTACCTTTCCCAAGAACAGTTTGAAAAGGAAAAAGCCCAGTTGATTAGCCAATTAAGCGGTCCTCACACGATGAAGTTCCGTGGTGAGGATGTGTCGCTAAATATCAGTAAAGTTTGGGTAATGCCAGAAGGTTATGGTAGTTTACTATGGTGTGAAGCCCAACCGAAAAAAACCGCCGCAATGCCAGATTTCACTAAGGTGTCAGTAGCAATCGTGGACATTGGACATCAAACCATCGATTGCTTGATGGTAGATAATTTCCGCTTTGCTAGAGGTGCTTCTAAGAGTGAAGACTTCGGTATGAGCAAGTTTTATGAACTCGTAGCTGCCGAAATTGATGGAGCCGATAGCCAATCTTTGGCTTTAATTGCTGCTGTTAACCGCCCCAAAGGCGATCGCTACTATCGTCCTAGAGGTGCAGGTAAACCCGCCAATCTAGATGATTTTCTTCCCAATTTAATAGAAATGTTTTCGCGTGAAATTTGCAGTCGTGTGTTAGCATGGCTACCAGAGCGCGTCACTGATGTGATTCTCACTGGTGGCGGTGGGGAGTTTTTCTGGGAAGACGTTCAACGTCTATTGAAAGAAGCAAAAATTAATGCCCACTTAGCATCACCATCTCGACAAGCTAATGCTCTAGGTCAGTTTATTTATTCAGAGGCACAACTATCCGCTAATCGCTCTTCTAGGGCTTAAAAATAATGTTCCAATGGTCAAAAAAGGTGGTTAAATCGGTTACGTTCAACCCAGGGGTGGCTGACGAAAGCTTATTAGCGCTTATCGAAAGCCAATTGGAGAAAGATCCCAACAAGACTTTCAGCGACCTCTGTAAAGAGGCCCTGTGGCAGGCTTTATGCGTGCCAGAATCAGTAAGACCAAGCCCACCGCCTACTCCCCAATCAGTACTAACAAAAGGAGTAGAACCACAAATAGCTGAAATACAAAGGCAATTGGCTGACCTTGAGGAACGTTTTTTTGCCAAAGAATCTCATCGATTAGAGATGATAGAACGCCACCTGACGCAACTCAGCCAACAAGTGGCACAACTGGCAATTATGGTGAATCAAACACAAGCCATACACTCACCGTCGCCATCAACACCAGTGCCAGAAGTAGTAAATCATAGTGTTGCTGCTTCTTATACTGCTGCACTTCCTCAAGATGTTGATCCTGTAATTAGCCGTCTGAGTCAGTATTTGGATGATTTTTAGGAACCCCAGGGTGTGATATTATTGTGCCGCTTTTGACCTCCTTAGTAGAATCTCTATTAAGGAGGTTTAATATTTCAGGTAGTATAGCAACCGCCGGGCTAGTTAGGACATAATCTAAGATAGATAAAGAAGTGATTAGTTTGGACATTCCAATGGCAAGGGCTTACAGTTATGATCTGCGGCGAAAAGTGATTGAAGCGATTGAACTTGATGGGATGAAGCGCTCGGAGGCGAGTGAATTCTTCAATATCAGCCGTAATACAATCAATACATGGTTCCAACGTCGTAGGGAAACGGTTTCACTCTTGAGTATGCAAAACTGGGCAACCTTTGCAGCAAGGGGGTTTGATTAGAGAATGAATTGTATTCCACTCTACTTACCCCCTTGCTGCCACCTCCACTCCTAGATATTAAATGTGGGCAAAATATATAAGGTTGCCCAGTTTTGCTCTTATTTGTCCAAGGGGGTGACTTTCAAGCCAAAGTCAGAGAAAATCGCTTAATTGGTCATAAAATCACTGACTGGGAGAAATTTCGAGCTTTTGTGGAAACTCATGGCGACAAAACTCAAGTGGAGATGGCTCAACTGTGGGAAGGTGACATTAGCGATCGCACAATATCACGTGCTTTGAAGAAGATTGGGTTTACGCGAAAAAAAAGACCTACGGCTACCGTGAAACAGATGAAGCCAAACGCAAAGCCTTTGTGGAACAGCTAGCCCCCTTGAAGAATGAGGAGATTGTTTATGCCGATGAGTCAGGCATGGATCATCGAGAAGATTATGGTTATGGCTATAGTCCTCAAGGGGAACGCTTTCATGACCTGAAGTCTGGTCGCAGGACAGGTCGAGTTAACATGATTGCTGCACTTTGTGGTCAACAGATATTAGCACCGTTCACAATTGAAGGAGCTTGCAACCGTCAGGTATTTGAAACTTGGTTAGAAACCTGCTTGATTCCCACCTTGAAACCAGGACAGAAACTTGTCATTGACAATGCCACTTTTCATAAAGGTGGACGCATTGAGGCACTTCCAAGTAATAAAAGCAAGCGCCGTATTAAATATATTTTGGCGCCTTCCCAAGAATTTAGGCGCTTTCGCCTAAGAGGCGCGCCTCGACGGCTGGGCATTTTATTATTTGGAGATCCCTGAAGAACTGGTCCAAGCAGCAGGCTGTGAGGTTTGGTATTTACCACCTTATTCACCAGATTTAAACCGGATTGAAAAATCTTGGTCATGGTTAAAAAGTCGGATTCGCAAACAACTGGAGAATTTTGGAACATTGCGAGAAGCCATGGAGTATGTCCTAGCTCTAGTGTCCTAACCAACATGGCGCTTGCTATAAAAGGATTAATAATCCCCAATCCTCAATCCTCAATCCTCAATCCTCAATCCTCAATCCTCAATCCTCAATCCTCAATTCTCAATTCTCAATCCTCAATCCTCAATCCTCAATCTCTGTTCTCTACTTTTAAAATAGAAGTACCAACAGCACAAAGCAGAAGGTATCCTAATATTCTGAAGGCAGAGCTACACTAGAGTGAGAAAAGCTTATTTCTACTCTTTACTAAAAGAAAAGCTATAAAAAAACCAGCGCTCAGATCATGGCAGCGGACAAAGGGTAATTCTTATGAGAAGTTTTGAGAAAAAGGTGTCAACAAAACAGCGACCGACAAAACGTACAGCTTTGGCAGGGGCGTTGGTAGCTGGTATGATGATGTTGCCAGGATTTGTGATAGGTACTCCAGCCTTAGCACAAAAAGCAGAGCAGCAGCAGGACAACAACACTCTTAGCTATGGTAAACTGCTCCAAAAAATTGAAGATGGAGAAGTCGTCAGGGTAGATTTGGACGAAACTGAAAAAGTAGCAGATGTGTATCTCAAGGGACAGGAACCAAATGCTCAACCGCTACGTGTAAAGCTTTTGGATCAAAACCCAGAATTAATCAATACACTTAAAGCTAATAGAAATGTTCAATTTGACGAGGTTTCCTCTACTAATAGTAAAGCTGCTGTTGGTCTTTTGATCAATCTCATGTGGATTTTGCCACTGGTTGCTTTAATGTTATTGTTCCTACGCCGCTCTACGAATGCTTCTAGTCAAGCCATGAATTTTGGTAAATCCAGAGCTCGTTTTCAAATGGAGGCAAAAACTGGTATCAAATTCGATGATGTAGCGGGTATTGAAGAAGCCAAAGAAGAACTGCAAGAAGTTGTTACCTTCCTCAAACAACCAGAAAAATTTACTGCTGTTGGCGCACGCATCCCCAAAGGAGTGCTGTTAGTAGGACCTCCGGGTACTGGTAAAACCTTACTAGCAAAAGCCATTGCTGGGGAAGCAGGTGTTCCTTTCTTTAGCATTTCCGGTTCAGAATTTGTGGAAATGTTTGTTGGTGTGGGTGCATCTCGCGTCCGTGACTTATTCAAAAAAGCCAAAGATAATGCTCCTTGTTTGATATTTATCGATGAAATTGATGCTGTTGGTAGACAACGGGGTGCTGGTATTGGTGGTGGTAACGACGAGAGAGAGCAAACTCTTAACCAGTTGCTGACCGAAATGGATGGTTTTGAGGGCAATACAGGCATTATTATTATTGCTGCTACTAACCGCCCAGATGTTTTGGATGCAGCATTACTCAGACCCGGAAGATTTGACCGTCAGGTAATTGTTGATGCACCAGACAGGAAAGGGCGTTTGGAAATTTTAAAAGTTCACGCTCGTAATAAGAAGGTTGACCCAGCAGTTTCCCTAGAAGTTGTTGCACGCCGTACCCCTGGTTTTACAGGGGCAGATTTAGCTAACCTGTTGAATGAAGCAGCTATTCTCACAGCACGCAGACGCAAAGATTTAATTACACAGATAGAAATTGACGATGCTATTGATAGGCTGACGATTGGGTTAACTCTCAACCCATTGTTAGATAGCAACAAAAAGCGATTGATTGCCTATCACGAGGTGGGACACGCTTTGTTGGCTACACTTTTACCCCACGCAGACCCTTTAAACAAAGTCACCATTATTCCCCGTTCTGGTGGAGTCGGTGGTTTCTCTCAGCAAATTCTCAATGAAGAGATGATTGATAGTGGTCTTTACACTCGTGCTTGGATACAAGACAACATTACCATGACACTGGGAGGAAAAGCCTCAGAAGCAGAAGTATTTGGAGAATCTGAAGTTACAGGTGGCGCTAGTAACGATTTGAAAATGGTTGCGAACCTAGCTCGAAAGATGGTGACAATGTACGGGATGTCTGACTTGGGACTAGTAGCTTTGGAAACTCAAAATAGTGATGTCTTTTTGGGTAGGGATTGGGTCAGCCGCAACGAATATTCAGAAGAAATGGCCACCAAGATTGATAGACAAGTGCGAGAAATGGCTATTTTTTGTTACCAACAAGCTCGAAAAATAATCCGTGAAAACCGAGCATTAGTAGATCGTCTTGTAGACTTATTAGTGGAACAGGAAACTATAGAAGGAGAGCAATTCCGTAAAATTGTTGCTGAGTATACCCAGTTACCTGAAAAGCAACAGTTAGTTGTTAGCGGCTAGGGGTTGGTCGTTTGTTGGTGGGATGACAATTAATACGGTTCGGTTAAGGATTTTTCGTCATAATTTTCGGATTGTACCAGACGCGATATATCGCGTCTCTAGTGGGTTTCAATATCAATCGATTTATCTGCTCCGAACCGTATTGCGTTATACCGAACTCGCATCTGTGTCAGGTTTCAATGTCTTTGGGATGATTAATGTTTAAAACCCTATTTCCACGAATTGTTATGAATTCGGCGGATTCAACCGATAGCCTACCCGATGCACCGTTTCGAGCCAATCTCTAGCCCCAATGATTTGCAGACGTTGGCGCAAGCGGCGTACCAAAGTTGTGACTGCATTACTTTCGGGTTCTTCTCCGCTACTCCACAGGGCTTGCTCAATCTGATCATGAGATAAAATTTGGCGGGGATGTCGCATCAAATATTCCATCAATTGGAACTCCCGGCTAGAAAGTTGAGTTGTGATTGCATCAAGTTCAATCGTCAAATTAGATACATGCAGATGTAACCCACTTAAGCTGAGTATATCTCCTTGCCACATTGGCGATCGCCTTCCCAATGCTCGTACCCGCGCCAAAAGTTCTAATACATCTACTGGTTTGACTAAGTAATCATCCGCACCCGCATCTAAACCCATTACCTTATCTGTAACCGTGTCTTTTGCAGTCAATATCAGTACTGGAGCGACTTTACCTGCTCTTCGATATGACTGACACAGTTCTACCCCACTCATCTTAGGTAACATCCAATCTAGAATCAATAAGTCATAATCTTTTTGAAAAGCAAACCATTGTGCTGTTTCTCCATCTTCAATTGCATCTACTGTATGCCCTACTTTCAATAGTGCAGCCCGCAGTGGTTCTAATTGGGCTAGATCGTCTTCAACCAGTAAGATCAACATCCCATTTATATCAGCTTGCTGTAAATTTCACTTGCTAGTTTTAAGATTAAGCTAACTGAGTGACATAGAAGTGACGATCAGCAATTAACATCAAGCAATCAAGTCTATTCCTTCCATGCGTCAACTTCAACTTTTTCCAGTATTACAAACATTAGGGTTTGTGTTTTGGTCATCATTACCGTTGATTGGACTGGTTTTTTGGGTGGGAAGCGGTTTAGTGGGAGATCGAATACTCAATCATACCTACAGTCATAAAAAATACCTGCAAGCGGATACGCAATTAGTACGGCAGATCATGAAAAAGGTAGTGGCGATTGAGGTGAAAGTTCTTCAAGCCAAAGGAGTTTCGCTAGTGAATGTGAAAACAAATCACTCACCTCTCAAAACGATGAAATTTGAGTTCTCAATCACCGAGCCTAATCAACTTGAAGCTAACATTAGTCGCGAGTTGGGTTTATCACGGGAACGAGTCAGCGAACTAATTCGCTATCAAGGACTAGATAAAATTAAGCGTGAAAGCGATCGCACCATCGCAATTTAAATCCAGATTTAAACTCTTTTGTAATATTTCTCTATCAAACTACAAATTCTGACATTATTTTGTCACATTTATCTATCAAACTATAAACTAAGAAGACTTTCAGCATTTTGATTAAACTTCTTGCAGAAGTCAGGGCAAAGGTTAAAGGAATAGAAAAATCCTTTTCCCTTTACCCTTTTCCCAACTCTTGCACTCATGTATTTTTGCAAGAGGTCTAATATTGTTCTTTCTGTATTCTGGCTTCTCACTCATTAGTCCTAAATCCTCAATAGCTTGCCATCAACCGCTATGGATACTTCTGAAGCTCCAGTTTCAACCCATCAAACCCAATCAGACAGTTCTACTCGTTCTGGCAAACCCTGGTTCCGGACATTGATAATTTTGTTTTTAACCACTGGGGGTATTATCCTTTGGCGGATGCTGGCTCCTGGTGGCGCACCGCAACCTTCTGTGGCTCAACAGCAGCAAGCACCATCCCCACGCCCCATTGAAACGATCGCTCTGGCCACTGGAACTGCTACCAGGAATGTACAGCTTTTGGGACAGGTGGAAGCCACTCAACAATCCACACTTCGCGCTCAAACTAGTGGAACTGTCGAAAAAATCTTAGTGCAACCAGGCGATCGCGTCAAGGCAGGAATGGTAATTGCTGTCTTAGATGACTCTGATCAGCAATTGGCGATCGCTCAAGCACAGGCGCAACTAGCACAGCAACGTAGCAATTTAGCACGCTTAGAAGTAGGTACTCGTCCAGAAATTATTGCTCAACGTCAAGCAGCCGTCACATCTGCCAAAGCACGAGAACAAGAAGCACGGGATAACCTCAAGCGTACTAGTGACCTAGTGAAAGAAGGTGCATTGTCACAAAGAACACTAGTGGAAGCTCAAACAAATTTAAATGACATCCAGGGAACACTGTTAGAAGCTCAAGCTGAACTTGCAGAAGCCAAAGCAGGGCCAATTCAAGAAGAAATTGCCGCCCAGAAAGCCAACGTAGAAGCAGCCCAAGCTAACCTCGCACAAGTACAACTAGCAAAACAACGAACTCGGATTGTGGCATCTGAATCGGGTGTAGTGCAGACACGACACGTCAGCAATGGTGATTTGGTGCAAAGCTCTAATCAAATTGTCACCCTAGTAGCAGGCGATCGCTTTGACATTTTCTTAGAGTTACCAGAAGAATTAACTGGTCGAGTTACTCCCGGTATGGCAATTGAACTCACAGCTCGCGCCCTACCACAATGGAAACAACGAGCGACAATCACCGCCGTCGTTCCCTCTGCCGACAGTGCCTCCCGTCGTCAACGAGTACGTGTCCAAATTAACAAACCACCATCAGGATTATTACCAGGGATGGCGATCGCAGGCAACCTAAAGATGCCTGCAAATCGTTCTAGTTTTGTCGTCTCGCGAGATGCCTTAACCAGAAGACAAAACGAATGGTTTGTCTTCACAGTCACCGATGGCAAAGCCAAACAAATTCAGGTAGAAATGATTGCTGACATGGGCAAAGACATGGCAATTTATCATTCCTCCCTACAAACCGGACAACGCATCGTCCTACGTGGCGGTGACGGCTTGCAAGATGGTGCGCCAGTGAAAATAGTTGATCCAACTAATCAGTGATCAGTGATCAAATTAAACTGTTAACTGTTAACTGTTAACTGATTCATCCCCAATCCCACTATGAACTTTATCGAAACTTCTGTGCGTTGGCGACATGGTACTTTTGTCCTGTTTTGCTTGCTAGCAATATTGGGAGTATTTTCGCTGCTGAATCTGCCTTTAGAGTTGCAACCAGGGGGCGATCGCCCGGAAATTACGATTACCACCACATACCCAGGAGCAGGACCGACGGAGGTAGAAGACCTGATTACGCGCCCGATTGAAGAGCAAATGGAAGAGGTGCTGGGTGTACAGGAAATTAGTAGTAATTCTCGATCTGGACGCAGTAGCATTACATTAGAATTTACTCAGGATGCTAATTTGCAAGAGCGGATGATTGATGTGATCAACCGCTTGCAGCAGGTGGAAAGCTTACCTCCAGAAGCCCAGGAATCGAGTGTAGAACTGGTGGGCGGTAATAGTTCCCCGATGATGTGGATTCCTTTTGATACAAAACAAGGATTTCAACCGGATGCTAACCGCTATCGAGATTTAGCCGAAGAAGTGGTGATTCCCCGCTTGCGGCGAGTGGAGGGAACAGGACAATTTCTCGTAGTCGGTGGACAAGAGCGAGAAGTAGAAGTGAAGGTTGATCCAAAAGCATTGTCTGATCGCAACCTCACGATTGGTAACGTGGTGGAGGTACTGCGGGAAAACAACCGCGATATCCGGGGTGGGCCGTTAATTTTGGGACGACGGGAATATCGAGTACGCACAGTCAGCCGATCGCAAGATTTATCACAAATAGAAGGCTTTGTACTGCGACGTGATCAGTCCGGTACAGTTTACTTGCGGGATGTGGCTCAAGTACAGATGGGGCGCAAACCGCAAGATAGTGCGTTGATATTTAACGGCAAACCAGGGGTAGCAGTTGGTGTAATTCGGCAAATTGGGGCAAATGTCCCAGAGGTTGCTAAAGGTGTTCGCGCGGAAATTGCTGCACTGCAAACAGAATTTGATCGGCAAAATCAGGGAATTCGTTTTGTCTTCAACTATGACGAGAGCCAATATATTAATCAATCGGTGGCTTTTGTTCAAGGTAATTTGGTGAGTGGGGCGCTGCTAGCTACCATTGTCTTAGTTTTGTTCCTCGGTTCCATGCGTACCGTGGCGGTGGTGGCAATCACAATTCCGACTACACTGATTATGGTGTTTATCGTCATGTCTGCATTGGGACGGACATTAAACATTATCAGTTTGGCAGGATTGGCATTTGCGGTGGGTATGGTTGTAGATAACGCCATCGTCGTGATTGAGAATATCTTCACCCATATGCAGCAGGGTAAAAGTGCCATGCGCGCAGCGATTGAAGGTACACAAGAAGTTTGGGGCGCGATGCTTGGTTCTACCCTGACTAACGTTGTGGTGTTTGCGCCATTAATTATGGTGACGGGAGAAGCTGGGCAACTTTATGCTGATATGGCGATCGCTCTTTCTGCTTCTTCCTTATTCTCCTTATTTGCCGCATTGACTTTAGTCCCCATGCTTTCTGGATTGTTCCTCAAGCAATCGGAAGCAATGCAAATGATGGAAGGTGGCGAATATCGAGGTGGTAATTTGTTGGAGCGATCGGTTGCCAAATCTTCAGCCGTATTTCGTCATTTTCAGGGTAAATTAGAAAACTTTCTCGCTTCTACAGTTAGTTGGTCACTAGGACGCAAGCGAATTGGTCGGAGATTAATAGTACTGTCGATTCCTGTTGCTTTACTTTTCATCAGTGTTGTGCTAATGCCACCTGCGGATTATTTACCAGAAGGTAATCGTAACTTAGTTGTCTTGCGGGCGGAACCTTTACCAGGAACCAGTATTCCCGAAGCAATTCGCCAGTCTGAATCAATCCGAGAATTTTTGCGATCGCAACCAGAAGTTGAGCGTATTTTGTATGTTGATCGTCCCGGCGCACTACGGGGGATAGCCACAATCTTAAAATCAGAATTTGCCACCACCACTGGGTTAGCTGAAATGGTAGATCGGTTGCGCGCCCAAAGTAACAATTTTGCTGGATACCGCTTTATAGTCCCAACTCGCATTTCTATTTTCCGCGATCCTGGTAAGGAGTTTGAAGTGGATATTGTCGGGGCTGATCTCAATCAGATCAATGATCTGGAGAAACAAATTACAGGTAAATTGCGACAACTTTCCGGAGTGCAGAATGTACGTTCCAACTTTGTCACAGGAGCCGGAGAACTGCAAGTGATTCCCAATCGAGAACGTATTGCAGAAGTGGGACTCTCGGAAGCTGACATTGGTTCAATGGTAGAAGCTGCATTGGGTGGACGCATTGCTTCCGATTACATTGATGGCAAAGAAGAACTTGATGTTTCAGTGGAGTTACAAAATACCTCCGTGGAAACACCAGAACAACTGCGACAATTGCCACTGTATGCTCAGGGACGACAGGTGCAACTAGGTGATGTTGCTCAAGTCAGCGAAACGATTGGGCCGGATGTAATTAATCACGTGGATTTAGAGCGATCAATTAGCCTCACCGTCTCCCTCGCACCGGATGCACCGCTTGCTACTTTAGTAGAACGTACTGAAAATCAAATTCTCGCTCCTTTGCGTGCGAATTTACCTACAGGCTATCGGCTAGAATTGGCGGGTTCCGCAGATCAGTTAGCAGCCACTGTTGCTCAACTAGCTGCTGCGTTTGCATTTTCGATTTTGATTACATACTTATTATTAGTGGCACTTTATCGCTCATTCCTTTACCCAGTAGTAATTATGGCTACTGTACCAATGGGAATGAGTGGCGCACTCTTAAGCCTAGTTATTGCCAACCGCATTCCCGGAATGAATGTGGCGTTAGATATGATTACAGCATTGGGATTTGTGATTTTGACAGGTGTGGTTGTCAACAACGCCATTCTGTTAGTCGATAGAGCCTTGCAACTTCAGGAAGCAGGCGAAGATTATGATGCATCACTCTATAATGCAACCAGCGATCGCCTACGGGCAATTTTCATGTCTGCGGGAACTAGTGTGTTAGGAATGTTACCTTTAGCAGTACTACCGGGTCAGGGTTCAGAATTATACCAAGGATTAGGCATTGTCCTGACTGGTGGTTTGGCATTTTCCACTATTTTGACTCCCACCGTTGTACCTGCGCTGATGGGTTTACTACATGATTTCTCTGGACGCAGAACGCGAGCAACGGTATTAGTCCAATCTCCCTTAAAGAATTTGAGATAAAAACTTACGAGTACGTTCCTGTTGGGGATTTTGAAAAAATTCTGCTGGTGTAGCTACTTCTACAATTACACCCCCATCCATAAGAATAACTCGATCAGCTACTTCCCTTGCAAACCCAACTTCGTGGGTGACAACTACCATTGTCATTCCATCCGCAGCCAGAGTTTTGATCACATCCAACACTTCACGTACCATCTCTGGATCAAGTGCAGATGTTGGTTCATCAAACAGCATAACTTTGGGTTGCATTGCTAAAGCACGAGCGATCGCTACCCGTTGTTGTTGTCCTCCTGAAAGTTGTTCTGGGTATTTTTGCGCTTGTTCCAAGATTCCAACTCGTTCTAATAACTGCATCCCTAGTTCTTCGGCTTTGATACGCGATCGCTTCCGTACCCAAATTGGCGCTAAAGTTATATTTTGCAGTACCGTTAAATGTGGAAATAAGTTGAACTGCTGAAACACCATCCCTACTTCTTGTCGAATTGCTTCAATATTGCGTAGATCATCTGTTAAAGCAATTCCGTCTATTTCTATACGTCCTTGTTGATAGTCTTCTAGGGCGTTAAAAGTGCGAATAAAAGTCGATTTCCCGGAACCAGAAGGCCCCATAATCACCACAACTTCTCCCCGGTTTACCGTCAGACTAGCACCCTGTAAAACATGGAATTTGCCATACCATTTCTGTACATCTTGGGCAATAATAATCGGCTCTTGTATATTCATCTTTTCCCAATCCCCAATTGCTTTTCTAATCGCTGCGAAGCTAAGGACATTGCATAACAAAATACCCAATAAAGCAAGCCAATAAATAAATAAACTTCTGCATAACGATTAATATACTGTGGTTGTGCCAAAATTGAACGGGAAATACCAGTTAATTCTAACAATCCGACAATTGATAATAAGGAAGTATCTTTAAATAAACCGATAAATTGCCCAACCAAAGCCGGAATTACTGCTCGCAAAGCTTGCGGTAAAATAATAAATAACATCATAAAAACAGTATTCAATCCCAAGGCTCTGGCTGCTTCATATTGTCCACTTGGAATTGATTGTAATCCCCCGCGCACGTTTTCTGCTAAATAGGCAGCACTAAAAAGAGTTAAACCAGCAATCCCTCTGACGACTCGATCTAAACGAAATTCTATTGGTAAAAATAAGGGTAGCATCACCTGAGCTAAAAATAGAATACCAATCAATGGCAATCCACGTACAATTTCGATATAAAGGATCGAAAAATTTTTGATGACAAATAATTTACTCTGACGCCCCAATGCTAAAAGAACACCCAAAGGGAAAGAAATCACTATACTGATCACAGCAGTTACAAGAGTCAGTAATAACCCATTCCATAAATTTGTATCTACAGACTGTAACCCTAATCCACCACCAATTAACAATAACACTACTGGAAAAGATAGCGCCCATGCTATAGGTAAAATCGGATTCAAACGGCTAGCAAGACGCTGCGTAAAAATTGCCCATGATACTATTGAAAGACTTAAAATAATAGCTAGTACTAACCATAATCGCCAATAAAGTTCAGCAGGATAACGACCTACTAAAAACAAAGGTAAATTAGCTTTAATTACTGACCATTGTGCTTGGTTAAATACCCAGTTAAAAATATTTGTGATTGCATAAATTAGTAACCAAACACAAACTATAGTCAAGATACTGTTGTACCAGGTATTAAAAAGATTCTTTTTGAACCATTTACGAATATTTTGATTTAACATTTGCTTATCTTTCCTTGAGTTGCACAGTCTGATTGAGCAAATTCATCATAAATGAGATAACTAAACTTATGGTTAAATAGGTAATCATAATTAGCAACATCACCTCTACAGCTCGACCAGTTTGATTAAAAGTCGTTGAAGCCACAAAGTAAATATCAGGATAACCAATCGCGATCGCTAAACTTGAATTCTTAGCTAAATTCAGATATTGACTTGTTAATGGTGGAATAATTAACCGCAAAGCTTGGGGAAAAATAACTAAACGCAAGACTAATCCTGATTTTAAACCCAATGCTTTTGCAGCTTCCCATTGTCCTTTTGATACTGATAAAATTCCGGCTCTAATAATTTCGGCAATAAAAGCTCCAGTGTACAAAGTCAAGCCAAGAGCTAATGTTGATAATTCCGGAGAAAAGTGAATTCCAAAAGGAAAGAAAACTCCCCGATTACTAATTTCAATTAATCCCAAAAACGAAACTGTCTTTTCTGCTTGTGGTAAGCTTAAAAATACTGCAAAATACCAGAAGAATAATTGCAAAAGTAAAGGTGTATTACGCAGAATTTCTACATAAATTAAAGCTAGTTTCCGCACCAACCAATTATCAGATAGTCTTGCTATCCCAACAATAATACCAATAGCTGTAGCCAGGATAATTCCAAAGATTATCACTCGAAGAGAATTGATTAAACCTACTAATAAAGCCCGACGATAGGGGTCAGAAGCTTGATAAGCAATCGGAGTTTCACCAATATCAAAAGAAGCTTGAGAATTGAGAAAATCAAAACCCAATTGAATACCAAGTTGCTGCAAATTATCTGTCAGGTTTATCCATAATATCAATGCGATCGCAACTGCAATAAAAACAGCAATAAGTTGAGCAACAATAGCCCAAAATTTACGGTTATACCAAATAGGAGTCATTCGATTTGGAGTTTGGATTACTCTTTGATAAGCCACCCATAGGGCGTCTATAGATTTTGGATTGACCTCAAAAATCAATCCACAGATTTCTTGAATTTTCAAATTATTGAAATATTATCGAAATGGTGGAGCGTACATAATTCCACCTTTATTCCAAGGTCTGTTTAAACCTCTATCTAGTTTTAACTCTGAATTCTTACCTAAATTACGCTCGTAAATTTCACCATAATTTCCCACACTTTTAACAATTCTGACGACAAAATCATTTGAAAGACCAGTTCCTTTTCCTAAATCCCCTTCTGTTCCTAAAAGCCGTTTGATTTCTGGATTCGTACTATTAGTTAATTGACTCACATTTTGCGAATTCACACCTAATTCTTCTGCATTCATCAAACCATACACAGTCCATTTAACAACATCGAACCACTTAGAATCTCCGTTGGCGACTGCGGGTGTTAAAGGTTCTTTAGAAAGTACTACATCCAACACCACATGCTCATCAGGTTTTGGGAAGGCGCTACGGCGAGAAACTAGCTGCGAACGGTCGGAAGTGATAGCTTCACAGCGACCTTGTTCATAAGTAGTGTAAGCAGTATTTACATCTTCAAAGACAAGTGGTTTGTAAGTAATTCCTCTTTGTCGCATTTGGTCACTGAGGTTCTGTTCATTGGTAGTTCCAGTTTGAGTACAGATGGATTTCCCTTTGAGATCCTCTAGCTTTTTAATGTTGCTATTTTTACGTACCATGACACCTTGACCATCATAAAACACCACTGGTGCAAATTCTAAACCGACAGAGGTATCGCGACTGATAGTCCAAGTAGTGTTACGACTGAGAATATCTACTTCACCAGTTTGCACAGCAGTAAAGCGTTCTTTGGCGTTTAAGTTGCGAAATTCAACTTTTTTCGGGTCATTAAAAATAGCAGCTGCGATCGCTCGACAAATATCTACATCTAATCCTGCATATTCGCCATTAGCCTTGACATAGCTAAATCCTGGTAATTGTCCACTAACACCACAAATCAACTTGCCACGATTTTTGATTGTATCTAAGCGGCTAGTACTACCTCTTGATCTGCTAGTACAAGCAGTCATTGACAAAATCAAGGGAAGAGTAGCCAACAGCAATAAACTCCATTTATACCATTTACGCATCAACATTAATTTGTCATCTCCTGAAATTGGGATTGGGGATTGGGGATCAAGTGAAATTAATTTAATAGTCTGACGTATTTTGCTCAACAAAAAGCACTTAATTTTGATCGCTACCGATGAAAATATTCTCTATAGGTCATAAATAATCGATTCTCTATCGATATACCGTTTTTTATAAATTTTTTATAAAAAAAGTAGTATTATTAATAGATAAGGTAACAGGGGTTTTGTTAGTTACCCGAAATCGGGCATTTTCGCTTCTTTCGTATGATTTCGTTTATTACTTCTCTATGATTTACACAACCCCTCTAGAAGCATCAACAGCAGATCAATGGTTTATCGATAGTCCAGAATTGCTGCAATTTGTTGCGATCGCTCGTGAAATCAGCTTGCACAAAACAGAACAGGCAGATACACTCTGCACCTTAGAACCCTATTTTTCACAATTGCTAAAAACAGAGGGTTGGCTACCAAGCAATTTTGCTCAACCCAATCTTGACAGTAATATAGGTGGTGGCATCGGTCAATGGTTACTGTATCGCTCTCAAGATAGTTCTCTGACTATTTTTAGTTTAGTTATTCCCCCCGGAGCTTCCACACCGATTTACGATCATCAAAGTTGGGGGTTAGTTGGTTTGTATAAAGGCAAACAAGAAAAAACGGTTTACCAACGTGTAGATCAAGGCAATATTCCCGGTCATGCTCAATTAGAAGTGTTAGCAGTACGGCAACTCAAAGCAGGTGACATCTATCAGTTTTTACCTCCTGACAATGATATCCATACAGTGAAAACTACTACACAATTTGCACCTTCTGTTTCTATTCATGTCCTCAGTAATGACATGGGTTGTAGCTGGCGACATCAATACAACCCAGAAACGGAAACTGTGCGATCGTTCCGCTCTGGATATGCCAATATTTTCTGTAAGTCTTAATCTAGTAGTCCGCCACACCAGCTTTGCAGAGTTTGTAGTCAGGACTTTAGTCCTCATCCCTATCCCCTCTCTTTGGTAAGCCGATGCATTCGCAATGTCAGCCGTTACATTCACAATGTAAGCCGATGCATTCACAATGTAAGCCGTTACATTCGCAATGTCAGCCGTTACATTCGCAATGTCAGCCGATGCATTCGCAATGTCAGCCGATGCATTCACAATGTAAGCCGATGTATTAGACCTCTTGCAAAAGTCGAATGAACCCCCCTCAATCCCCCCGTTCACGGGGGGAAGATTTAGTTCCCTCCCCGTTTACGCTTAGGGTTAGGGTGGGGTAAAAATATTTTTGCAAGAGGTCTATAACCAAGAATCCCACGTCCTTCGGGAACATCCCAATTTTTTCAATATACCGTTAAGGGGTTGTACCAGACGCGATATATCGCGTCTCTACTTAAAAATTATGTTTTTCTAAAGCAATGAGATATAGATCCTTAATTTGTGGCGACTTTTCTAAGTTAGCTAGGTCTTTTAGTAAATTTATTGCCAGTTTTCCCAATTGGCCATCACTACTGTTAGCTAAAGCTTCACCCAAGGCATCGTACCACATCCCGGCTTCAGCATAGAGGCTAGCTCTTTGAGTGCGATCGCGTTTTCGATAGAGTGCATCTTGTAAACTGCCTGGTATGGGTACAATTGCAATGTCTGCTGTGGCAAGTAAATTGCGTGAAGGATGGTTAAAGTCACACAAAATTTCTACCTGCCATAGATAGTTTTTACCCAAGGCTAAACCGGGTAAAGTTTCTGGAACAGAAACTTTCATAATCCCTGGTGAACTTTGTAATCGAGATTTATAAGTTAGTTTGAGCTGCTCATTACTGCTTAACTCATAAATAGAGAATTCTAGCAGTACTCTTTGGTGATTACTTACAAACCAAGCAAAGGTGGGATGAGTTGA
The DNA here is from genome assembly GCF_059505505.1 of Pelatocladus sp. Classification (NCBI taxonomy): domain Bacteria; kingdom Bacillati; phylum Cyanobacteriota; class Cyanophyceae; order Nostocales; family Hapalosiphonaceae; genus Pelatocladus; species Pelatocladus sp. Next base: position 45,373 of record NZ_JCACKS010000011.1, read on the forward strand.
AGTGGTTTGTCCAATGTGTGTAACAGGAGCAAGCAGGGTTAAAGAATCAGCATCACTAGCTTTGCATCTTCCCCTAGTTCCCGATGATTCTGTATAACCACTTGGTGGTTTTTGATCGGGTGGGGGTTTATATGCAGCTAAAGTTACCTGGCTAAACGAGAAAGGAATGGTCAAAGCACAAATTGTTAAAACCTTGGGATTAAAAACTTTGTGCAAGAGCCACTGTGTGTGAGTCATGATCTTTCCCTCTTGGCATTGCACTAAAAAAATATACTAATTGGTAGATGTAGCTGGTTAATAATTAGTTATTGTTTATTTTTAATTGCCATTAACCATAGAAGATTAGCAATTGGTTTTACATCATTGGCTATTACCATTAGTCGCGAACAAGTATTTTGTTAACCATGCTACATAATCCACTTTAATTGTATTACTAGTAACAGAGTAAATTCATTTCAGATTTTAGTCATTTGTATTGTAGAAAAATACATGAAAAATGTTTTTATTCTTAATCAAAACATTTACCAAAAACCTACCTTTGGTATAGGCCAAGATAATTCACAAAGTGTACCGCGAGGAGAAAGAGGCGATCGCGTAAACTTTCCTTTGAGATATTTAGCTAAAATTCTAAATTGTTGTGTTCCTCGACCTTCTTTAGAAGAAATGCTACCTAAGCCATCATCGACTATTTTCAGAGTGTACCATCCTTCATTTTGGGTACAACTTACCTCTAAACGACTTATACCTGTGGCGTGTTTACCAACGTTACACAAAGCTTCTTCTAAGAATCTACAGAGTCCCCGTTTTTGGTCAATACTTAAGTGATAATCTTCAATAGGATCAAATGTTACTATTTTAATCCTAAGTGTATGAAAGCAGGAAAATTCTCGCTGTAGTGTATGGTCATAAACTTGATAGAGAAGTGTATGAATAGGGTCTTGTAAATTTAGCAGTAAACCTTTTCCTAAATAAAGACTTCTATCTTGAGTTAGAGGTTCTCTTTGTAAAAATTCATATATTCCCCGTAATTCATAGTTTAATTTTTCTAAATCTTTTTCAAGTGTTAGTAGCAATTCTTCTGGGGATAAATCTTGTTCGCGAATTCTCTTCAATGCTTTAGCCAAGGTTTGCAAAGGTCCGTTATGAATTGTTTCAAAAGTACGTTCAATTAGCGCTTGACGGGCTTCAATTCTAGAACGCAATGCTTGATCATATTGATATAAAGCCGTCATTGCAAAACCATTTAAATTTAAAACGAGAATTGCTGGTATTAGTGGAACCCACAAACCCCAAAACAACAAAAGTAAATAACTAACAACTGTTAAAATGGCGCTACCAATCACAACAGCAATAAGATTTCGCCACGGGGACTTGGTAAGTCTAGCGAAAGCAATTCCTAAAATCCCCCAGCATATGATCCATGCATATTCCCAGCAATCTGTCCAAGTATTCAAAAGTGGTCGAGAATCTAGCACAGCACTAATGATTGCAGAACTTGCATGTGCTTGAAGTTCCACTCCATAAATGCGTCCCTCAGCAGGTTGTATGGATGTGACAGCAGAAGTAGTGATGAAGTCTTTGACACTAGGAGCAGTTACACCAATAATGACAATGCGATCGCGTATCCACTGCGGCTGATATCTTCCGTTTTTAATATCATTAAGAGATAAAATTCTAAATCTTTTTGAACCACTGCGAAAATTGAGCAATATCTGTATTCCACCAGCATCAGTTCTGATATATGCTCCAGAATTAGGCAAAAACTGGGGTAGTTCAATATTTCCAAACCTAATAGTTTTAGGATTACGAATACCATTTTCTAGGCTATAACCTTCCCTAGCTAAGTAAATTTTTGCTAAAAAAATAGACAAAGAAAATTTGTATTCTTGATTTATTGGTGTTGCTAATAAACTACGTCGTAATTTACCATCAGTATCAATAATTTGATCTGCAAAACCAACTTGTTCTGGAGATAATGCTGGTGGGGGAGAAAATTTCTCAGGTAATACTTTTTCAATCGCAACTAAATTTTTAATATCTTTATATGCACTAATTAATTCTGTATGACCAGGTTCAACAGGTAAATCTTTGACTATATCAAGACCGATAACTCTAGGTGCGAGAGAATTTAGTTTTCTCAGTAGTTCTGCAATTTCTCTGTCTGGGATGGGATATGTTCCAACACTGTGGATATCTTCTTCATTAATTCCGACAATCACAATACGTTCGTCAATAGGTTCAGCAGGACGTATACGTAGAAAATTATCAAAAGCTAACCACTCTAGAGATTGCATATAACTACTTAAACGAGTAATTATTACCAGCACTATGACTGTCATTCCTGGTAATAAACCTACACGCCAAATTATTATTTGCTCTTTAATGATTCTCCACACACCAGCCTGCATTTATTATTTATTGTTGATTATTTTTTGTTGTTAATCCCCAATCCCCAATTAATCAATTAATCCTTCTTCTCTAGCTCGCATTTCTGTTTGAATTCGCATATTTTTACCGTCTTCAGGATAAACATCTAAAGCATCTTGCAGCTTGCTCCAATAATGACGTACCATACGTTCGCCAACACACATTTGTTCTGCGATCGCCTTATCTGTTAATCCTTCTTCAAATGCGAGAGTTAGCACCCTTAACCATTCTGGTTTTACTTCTAATCCATAATGAACACCTTTAATATCTTTTGTATGAGTTAATCCTTGTAAAGCCCAATCTACTCTAGTTAACATTTCTTGGCTAGAAAGACTTTTATCTGCAACTGTAAAACCTCCTTTATGAATATCAATATCAGGTCTAATTCGGACTAATGTTCTTACATGAGCGCTTTGGACTACAATATTTAAATTGATATGGTTTTTCATTAAGTTTCTGAGTAATTTTACACCTGTATCTGGTCGTGCAAATTTGCCAGGACTCTCTGGTAGAGAAAGATCCATCACTACTAGATCAGGTTGCAAATTCGCTACTTGAGAAAGTGCTTCTTGAGCTGTGACAGCTGTCAGAAACTCAGCATCCACATACTTTTTTCGTAACACTTCTATAGTTCCGCCTAATACTGATTCATGATCATCTATTACTAAAATTTTTAGTAATGCTTGTTTTGTTAACGCCTGTTTCATAATTCACACCTCAACAATTGATGAGATCACTATTACGGCTAATTGTGAAGTTAAAAATCAGTATAAATGTAATTTTTCTCGCGTCTGTACAAAGAGTTAAAAAATTTCTGCTTCAAATACTGTGTATATTTTGACCGTAATTGTCTATGCGTGTTATTTTTAATCTACGGAAGAAAAGAATTTAGACTATATATTAAAGATGGTAAATTTTAATTCATTTAAAGATGTATTATACTAGTATAAACGAAATCAAGTAATGTTGATTTACCAAAATAAGTAGCAAACGACACTGAGGTTATTACTACAACAAAAACATTTACCTGATGTTAAAAATCTAAAAGTTTGACAAATAAATTCTCGCTCCGGTAAATTTTTGTAAAATACGACAGTGGAAATATCAGGGTAAGTAATTTGTAATGTTAGCTTGCCGACATTAGCTTGTTGTTGTAGACATATGTAAATAGAAATTTGTGTCAAAAAATCAGGTAAACTAATTCTAAGTAACTCCTCTATAGTTCTTAAAATAATGAGGCTACGATCTGCTGATTCATGTCGCCAAGACTGAGGCATATCAAGATGGAAATATATGTGAGAATGAGATCTAAGCCACGGTTCTAATAGATACTGAATTGCCAAAGGCAAATTATCTTGTATATATACTGGAAATAAGCGATCGCTCAACTGCGCTAGAGATTGATGAAAATTATCAATTTTTTTTAAAAGTTCTTGAGTTTGATTTGCCGATAACTCTAAATTACCTTCTGGTAAGAGTTCTAAGCTGCGACGAATAGTAAAAGATTCCTGTAATAGACCATCGCGAATTTTCTCTGCTTCCAAAAACATTTTCAGTGATTGTCTACAAGACCACCATTGCAATGCTTGTTGAGTTTTATAAAAATTTATCACTAAAAAAAATAGTGTAATCATGTAGAAAATCAAAATTAAAATTTGTACAGCAAATTGGTAATTCACAGCACATAGAGTTATTAGAGTTTTCCTAATTACATCTAGGAATATTAAATAGCATATGCTATTTTTTCCCTAAATAAATTGCTTAAATTAGACAATATTTTTGTCCAAAAGCGCTGTATGTATTACCTAAAACTGCATTAATGTTCCCAGATAATTTAATATTGAATTAATTCAAACTTTATTGCTCAATAATAATTTAGCAATAACGAGAAATCAGATCCCCGACTTCTTTAAGAAGTCGGGGATTTTGTCATTCACGAGAGCATTAAACTTATAAATCAGTAATTAACCTAGTCTTTCTCAGTAAGAATTGCAGAGCTGTTTCTTGTTTAGAAATAATATCAGCAGAAGCATTCATTCCAACTTGTAGATTACAGGTATTTTCCTGATTTCCAAAACTATAATTTTCAGGTTGAATCATTGCTTCAAAAGATCCAGCAGCAGGACTTGTACTAGTTGCTGCGATCGCATCTGAATTATTTACAGGTGCGATGGTATCTGGAGAAATAGCAGTCACAACACCTTGAAGAGTACCATAATCGGGATATGGACAAGCATCAACTCGCATCTGCACTTTTTGACCAATTTCCACCTTTTTAATTTCAGCCGCAGGAATTATGGCTTTCACAATTAAAGGCGCGTGATGTGGGACAATCTCCGCAATAGGTTCTGAGGGACGCACCACCTGACCAGGATTGCGTAAATTCAGCTTGAGAATCACACCATCACTAGTAGCACGAATGACGCTACTTTGCATTTGAATGATATTTTTTTGTAGTTCCTGTTGATATTGTTTAATTTGATTTACAAGTTCAATTTGTCGTTGAATTAAACTGTTTTTCTCTCTGATTAAACCAGCAATGCTAGATTGACCTTTCGCCTTTTCTTGCGCGATACGTTCCTGAGCAATTTCCACAGTTGCTTCACTAGGATTAAGAGCAGCTTTTGCAGTTTGAAGGGTTGCTTTAGCTATATCTATAGCTCTTTTCTCAGCTTCTACTTCTAATTGTGCTTGCTCAACAGCTAATTTTCTCTGCTCATAATCACGTTTCCCAATTGCTCCATATTGTGACAGTTCTTTGTAGCGTTCTCGATCCTGTTTAGCAAATTTCAAATCAGCATTGGCTTTTTTTAAACTCGCCTCAGCTTTTTGTAAATTTGCTTCTGCTGATAGTAATTCACTTTGAGTTTTAACTTGTTCATTTCGATAATCTCGTTTATTATGTTCTAAATCTGCTTTTGCAGAAATAACTGTTCTAGCGATAAGTTCTTTTTCAGCATCAATTTGAATATCTAAAGCTTGAGTTTGAGCTTTAATTTGAATTAATTGTAATTTACTTTCTTCAATACTGTTTTGTAATTGGCTATTTTTGATATGTAGTTCCATATCATCAAGTTTCGCAATTATATCTCCTTGTTTAACTATCTGATTTTCCTTAACAAAAATACCTTTAACTGTTCCTTCTAGTTCTGGTTGTACAATCCGCACATCTCCTGTAGGACGTACAGTTGCAGAAGTCTTGACACTGACATTATATTTAATATATGAAGCCAGAGCGATCGCTGTACCAAAATTGAGAACCAAAAATATCCCAGCCAAAGTTGTCCAACGACTAATCGGCGGTAGAAACTCATCGGTATTAACCGAAGGAAGAAACTTTTGATTATGAGTGTAGAGCATAATTCTTGATAGTTATCTTACTTAGTGTTTAGTTGTAGATAGTTATGAAAATTTTTTATTAGTTAGTAATTAACCACCAACCACCAACCACTAACCACTAACTACTAACCAATAACTAATTCAAGGAGTTAAAAAATCTAAATGGTCTCCTGGGAGAGAACTTAATTCTTCCACAGAACCTTGTAGTTTTAACCTACCTTGTTCTAAAAACACAATCCAATCAGCACGACCAATTACTCGCGGACGGTGGCTAATTAAAATTGTTGTTTTTCCTCGACGATGCTGAAATAATTGCTCTAAAACTTGTGCTTCACTGACAGGATCTAGTCCAGCAGTAGACTCGTCCAAAATTAAGATTGGCGGATCGTTGACAATAGCACGCGCTATTGCTAATCTTTGCCGTTGACCACCAGAAATATTTACGCCAAATTCCCCTAAAACAGTTTGATATTTCTCAGGAAGTTTGCTGATAAATTCATCAGCTTCTGCTATTTGACAACATCTAACAATCTGTTCAAATGTAACATGAGGTGATCCTAAACGGAAATTTTCAATAATAGAACGACTCCAAAAATGAGCATCTTGAGGAACTAAAACTATCTGATGACGTAGACAATCAAGAGCAAGGTCATTTAGGTTATATAATCCAATACGAATATTTCCAGATTGCAATGGGTATAAACCTGCAATTAATTTAGCAAGCGTACTTTTACCACAACCAGATTTACCAATAAAAGCAATTACTTTACCACCTGGAATTGTTAACGAAAAATCTTCTAATAAATCCATCCGACCAGCATAATGGAAGTTGACATCAGTACAAATAATGTCAGCATCTCCAGGTATCTTAGCAAACTGCTTTTTCGCATCTTTATCATCTTCTGGAGTTGCATCGATAACTTCCGTCAGACGTTGAACAGCAGTTTTGGCGCGAGTATATTCATCTACAAAACCAATGACACTACCAATCAAACCTAGGAAATTGGCATTCATAGCATTAAAAGCTAATAATTGCCCAATACTAAGATTTTCCTGTGGTTGAATTACCAAATTACCACCAAACCACAACAAAACCACACCGCCAATAGCAGCGACAAAGCCTGAGAATGTACTATTGATAATTGCAATTTGAATTGTATTTAAAGTCAGGGTTGTCAGACGACTAAATCGGCTTTGAAATTCATCCCAAAATTGTGGTGATGCAGTAGTAGTTTTGAGCGTGAGCGCGCCTTTAAAAGTTTCTACTAAAACGCCTTGATTTTCTGCTTCTTGAACTAATAATTCACGAGTTTTATTTCGTAAAGTCGGCTGAAATATAACTGTAGAAATACTCATTGCTAGAGCAATTACTACAGCCACTGTCGTCAGCTTCCAGCTATAAAATAGCATGAAGCCAAAAGAAATGATAGCAATAAAAAATTGGCTAGGTAAACCAACAATAACTTGAGCTACTAATTGATTAATCTGATCTATATCTCGTAAACGGCTAATAATTTCTCCACTACGACGAGCTTCATAGTAAGAAAGAGGTAAGCGCAAAATTTGTCGTCCAAATTCTAACACTAAACCTAATTGCAAACGCTGGGCAAAATGAGCAATTAAATTAGACTGAACAAATGAAAGACTAGTAGAAACAAAATGCATCACAACCACAGCAATAGCAACAGTCGTGAGCAACTTTGTATCCCCTCTCACCAATACATCATCAGTCAAAATTTGTAGCAAAAATGGTGAGGCTAAAGATAACAGTCCTAAAATTAAGTTTAAAGGTAACGCTTGCGCCAGTATGCCGCGAAAAGCCCAAACGCGCCGTAAAAAACGCCAAAAACCACTAATTTTATCGTCTTCTTGAGAAAAAAAGCGAGTTTGATCTGGCTGCAATAACAACATCAGCCAATCTGTCCAATTATCTGCGACATCCTTTTTAGACACATAACGGATGCCTACTGCTGGATCAGCAATTACACATTTTTGACCTTGCTTGCCATACAAAACAACCCAATGATTTCCCCCCCAGTGAATAATTGCTGGTAGAGGTGCTTCTTTGATTCGATTTAAAAGTTCTGGCGAAGTTTTCACTGGACGAGCATTAAACCCAAGTGCTTCTGCACCCCGCTTTAAGCCTAATAAAGTAGTTCCAAACTGTCCAGTACCTACCATTTCACGGATGTGATTGAGAGTAAAATTACGTCCATAATGCTTAGAAATAGTAGCTAGACAAGCAGCTCCACAATCTTCTTCACTATGCTGTTTAACAAATTTGTATTTCATCTGAAATCCACCCAAAAGATTGAGAACCTGAAGGTTTAATCAATCTGTTTGCTTGTTATTGAAGTGACTTGATAATGGCAACCAACTACTAAATTAAGCGAACAGATACAAAATCAATCTTCGTAAGACCTCCAAGCCACTTAAACCATACTTACGTCCACTTTTTCCAAAACTAAAGCCAAAGGTAAGTTCTGATAGTGAATAGCCAGTTTGTTGCTTAGATGTTATGTTGTGTACACCATCTGAAAAATTATTTTCATAATTTGCAAAAGTCACAATATTTGTTCTTTTAACAAAAAAATCAAATAGTGAAGATGAACCTCCTCCTGTTACAATCTCCTGTTCCTGTTCAGACAAATCTACAAAAAGTTCGGACTTGATTAGTTCTCTATCTGTAGACACCTTTACACCTCTTTTCTATGTCTGCATAGACAGTTTAAAAAACTATAAGTATCACACAAATTTTTGGGTTTTTATCAATAGTCAGCTATCATCTCATCTCAAGTTTGTATGATTACTTATAATTCCCGTTTAACCTCAACCCTCCCCTTAGCAAGGAGAGGGAAGGGAGGTGAGGTTTGATATAAGCAGAATTGAACGGATTATTAATTCTGGCTCAACATCACCGTTTATAATTAATCCAAGTATATTAATATGCCATATATGGATCATCAGAATCGAGGTAGAAATCCTTGTAAGCACTAGTATCTATCTCTAAAGATGCAAATTCTTGGGTAACATAACTACCATGAGGACCAGAACCAATTGCAAAATTAAAAGCAGTTAAATCTTGATAGTAGTTAGTATTGATGTAGTCGGAAATACTCTTACCACCAGCAACCAATTGCTGTTGTTCTTCTGTTATTTCATTAAACAATTCATTAAACATTATTAAAAACTCCTTGTTCAGGTTTATATAGTTGTGTTGAAAGTTGAGTACCTGATTTGGCTACTCAACTTTTGGATTACTTAGTATGGATAGTAGTAGTAGGGATTGACTTGGAAACTCTTGTTAGCACTAGTATTGATTTCTTGTTCAGCAAATTCTTGAGTTACCACACTACCGTTAGGACTAGATGCTGCTGCAAAAGCAAAAGCAGTTGTATCTGCATTAAAGTAAGTGCTGAGATAATCATTAATGCTCTTACCACCAGCTACTAGCTGCTGTTGTTCTTCTGCTACTTCACTAAACAAATCACATGCAAAATTTTCGTTAGACATGATTTAAACTCCCTTATTTCGATTATTGAAAAATTGATTTTTTTAGTATGGATAGTAGTAAGGATTGAGTTCAAAAGTTTTGTAAGCGCTGGTATCAATTTCTTGTTCAGCAAATTCTTGAGTTACCACACTACCGCCAGGACCAGATGCTGCTTTAAAAGAAAAAGCAGTTAAATCTGCATAGTAATTAGTGTTGAGATTATCATAAATGCTCTTACCACCAGCTACTAGCTGCTGTTGTTCTTCCGCTACTTCACTAAACAAATTAGATGCAAAATTTTCGTTAGACATAGTAGCAAAACTCCTTGCTTATCTTGTTGTTGTTGAGTGTAATACTTAAAGTTGAACCGCTTTATTTACTAATTCAACTTCTTGCTTATTTATTACGATATACTCTTGCTAATCTGTCAGTCACTTACACTTTCTGTAAACTTATTTACCTGCTTGAGAAGCATGAATAGCAGAATTATACGAGTGTTATTTCTGAAAAGTACATGCCAATAAAAGCAAAAACCCGGTTTTTCTATAAACCGGGTTCATTAGAATTAAAAACATCAAAGAAATTGGAAAATATTTAAATTAATTACAAAAATTAACTATTAGAACGATGAGAAAGTTCACTTATTTTTGCTATGCGATCGCGAATCAATTTTAACTGTATTTGACTGTTCACAGGATCTCTGGGAAGAGGAACTTCTGTATTTGGCCAGTCAGATAGATCATTGCATGGACATAACTCAGCAGGCATACCTATAGTTCGCAAAGGTATAGGCATTGTGCAGCGCGAACAGGGATACATTTCCCAAGTGGATGTTAGCAGTTCGCCAATAGTTTCGGTCGTACCTTCAAGATAACAATCTCCTGCTTCTTCAGAAATAATTTTCTGCCAGCATTCTTCAAACTCATCACTATAGCGATCGCCTACAATCACAGACTTGGGCAACAAAGATTCTGCACCATCATTGATGATGATTTTTTTGCCCAACTGAAGCCAGTAAGCTAGATATTTTTTAACTTCATTTTGAGATGCCATACTCTTAATTTTATTTAGATTTTTGATACTCAATTTGGAATTAATCCTTAAGAAGAGTCGCTTGTCAATGGTTAATAGTAATCAGTTATTCTCCTTTCTTTCGCCCCTACCCTTGAAAGTCCCCACCTTCCCCGTTACCCAATCCCCGATCCCCCACAAACAACGGAGAACCAAGCAAACTGAGATTGAGAACATGACCACCAGTAACTAGATAAACAGCTTCACAGATTGTGCCTAAGTGTCGCACTAAACCACCTAAGCGATCGCGAAAAGTTCGACCCATTGGATAAGCCGGTATCACGCCCCATCCTGTTTCTTCACCGACAAAAATCATATCGGCTGCCACTAGTTGCACTGTCTCTAAAAATTCTTCCATAGTCTTTTCCCACATTGCTTCTTCCTGAGAGAGTAGATTAGCTACCCAAGTTCCTAGAGAATCAACTAAAACGCAGGTGTTCGGTGGCATTTGGGCAAGAGTATCAGACAATTGCCCTGGTACTTCCAACGTCACCCAATCTGGGGGGCGTCGTTGCTGATGCTGTTGAATACGTTGCAGCCACTCTTGATCAGCAGGATCGCGACTAGCAGTTGCTATATAAACTACTGGTTTGTCTGATTGTATTGCCAAAGCCTCTGCCCACTCACTTTTACCAGAACGCGCAGGCCCAGTCACCAGAATGATTTGATTCATTTTTAGCTCAATAAACCCAAATATAAAAATCTCATAACACAAGGTTAAAAATAAAATGAGAAAAGGGGAATCATAAATTAAAACTAAGAAATAACCATTACCCTTGCCTCATAAGTGATCCCCAATCCTTAATGCTCAATGATCCTAAGTACTACAAGGAGGAAAACCCTGCAAAACACTAGCTTCCCAATACTCCTAATTATTGGCTTAATTCCCAGCCGTTTCCTGGATATGTTGAATAAACCAGGAATTTAAACCTTTACCATAATTTTTCACTTTGGGGATGAGATTGTTGACCCCAAATAACTTTTAAGAGATAAAATTAACACTCAGCATCCTATTGATGTAACTATTGGGAAAAGTCAAAAATCCCAACTATCAATTCAGCACCATCCACAATCACAAGTCATAGAAAAGTTAGAGATACCCATTATGAAAGCAGGTTTAAAGCGTATTGAGGCTACTCTACACGATTTAGTAAATCGCGACACCACTACTACCGAGTCATCAGAAGTCAATAAGCAATCTTTATCATTTCGGATCAGTGTTGGTGAAGTAGAAAACTCAGAAAATGGTGATATCCAATCTGAAGATGAATATGATGAGCAATCACAAGAATATTCCCAGTTTCATCACGACTGTGTTCAAACATTCCAAGTCGAAGAAAACGGTTACAAAACACCAAGCCTACCCAAATTCAAAACTCCTAGCTTTACTAACCATCGCAATGCAGCCAATCCAGCATTGGCAATGAATCTGTTGCAAGAAATACAAGAAATTGTTGGCGCTTGGCAGGCAGAACTGCACAAAATCGTGCGACAAATCCAAGACGTTTATTTAGAAGGGCCAATAGTTAATGGTTGGTTAGAGTCACACACAGACAACGAACCCAAAGGAAGCGCGACGCTACGTCATGCAGAAGTTAACCGCTTGATGGACTACGTAGAAGAAATTTGCGCTCAACAAGCTAAAATTTCTTCTCAATCATCCTCTGCTGGCTATCGTTTGTGTGGTTTAGATGCTTCAGGTACAGTGTGGACGCGTCCCTGTCCCCCCGATCAGGTTGCAAGTGTGAGTATGGCGATCGCTCGTTACCAAAAGTTACGTCAGTTGTTAGGACGCAAGCAATACTTAGAAACTCGTCTAGCACAACTAGCTGAAACGCTTGTGGTATTACATGGTCACATTCAATGTCAGTGAAGTAAGTAACAGGCAATTAAGAATAAGACCTCGAAATTTTTAATTTGCGGTGATAGCAAATTTAACTATGAGCATCTTACAAGAAGATATCAGGGTGATTTCCGAAAAAACTCGGTTGGTGAGTCAGGATTTTTTGGTATAGATTGGCTCCAGAACAGGCAATATTGAATTTTTTTATGGTTAGTACTTAGTGGTTATTAAAACAACCAACAACCTACAAAAATTCAACAACCAATTCCCAAACCAAAAACTTCCCATGCCAGATACGCCAATCTCTGCCATTATCTGTACTCACAATCGAGATAATTATTTAGGCACTGCTATAGATAGCCTCCTAGCGCAGGACTTTGCTGATGGCTTTGAAGTGATAGTGGTGGATAATTGTTCTAGCGATCGCACCAGTTCTGTTGTAGAACAAAGAGCGAATCATCCCCACCTGAAGTATGTTTTTGAACCTATTGTTGGTCTATCTGTAGCCCGAAATACGGGTGCTGAAGTTGCAAGTGGTGAAATTCTGGCATACCTTGATGATGATGCTGTAGCAAGCCAAGGTTGGCTGCAAGTTTTATATAACGCCTATAAAAATAACCCAAAATTAGCGATCGCTGGTGGTAAAGTCAGCTTGTTATGGTCAGAGGAAATGCAAGCACCACGGTGGTTATCTCAAGGATTAGCGGCTAATTTAGGAGCATACAATCTCGGTGACAACATAGTTTACGTAGACAAGCCTGGTTTAACCCCCAGAGGTTTAAATTACTCGATACGTCGTAGTTTTTTAGAAGAAATAGGCGGCTTTGATCCTCGGCTTGGCCGCATAGGTAAAAATTTATTATCTAACGAAGAACTGCAAATGACCGAACTTGCCCTCCAAAGAGGTTGGCAAGTTATGTATTTACCACAAGCCCACGTATTTCACAATGTAGCCCCCGAACGTCTTAAACGCTCTTGGTTTTTAAATCGTGGTTGGTGGCAAGGTATTAGCGAGTGTTATCGAGAACAACTAGCAGGTACAGCAGGTTTCGGTCAGCTACAACGTGGTAGCGAACGTTTTTCACGTGGTTTGTACAAAGCAGTTAAATATTTTGCTGATCCAGCAGAACGATTCGACAAGCTTGTTTATGCCTATGGTCAGATTGGTTATTTAAATGCTGCGATCGCAGGCTTGTTATCAAAAAGAGTCAATACTCAATAGTTATTTGTCATTTGTCAATAGTCATTTGCTATTCACGAATGTATAGATGCTCTGTTTGTGCAATCTAATTAACAAATAACTACTAACCACTACCAAAAATATTATGTCATCTTCTAAAATACCAGTTTCTGTATTAATTCCAGCTAAAAATGAAGAAGCAAACTTGCCCGCTTGTCTTGCTAGTGTGCAAAGAGCAGATGAAATTTTTATAGTAGATTCGCAAAGTAGTGATCAAAGCGGCGAAGTTGCGAAAAATTATAGTGCAAATATCGTGCAATTTTATTTCAATGGACACTGGCCTAAAAAGAAAAATTGGTCTTTAGAAAACCTAAATTTTCGGAACGAATGGGTTTTAATCGTAGATTGCGATGAGCGTATCACTCCTGAGTTGTGGGAAGAAATTGCCCAAGCAATTCAAAATCCAGAATATAATGGCTACTACCTAAATCGTCGTGTATTTTTCTTAGGTAAATGGATTCGCCACGGTGGTAAATATCCAGATTGGAATTTGCGTTTATTTAAGCATCAAAAAGGGCGTTACGAAAATCTAAATACAGAAGATATTCCTAATACAGGTGATAACGAAGTTCACGAACACGTCATCTTAGATGGAAAAGTCGAATATCTCAAAAACGATATGATTCACGAGGATTTTCGTGACCTTTTCCATTGGTTAAAACGCCATAACCGCTATTCTAATTGGGAAGCCCGTGTTTACTATAATTTGCTTACAGGTAATCATGATCACGGTACTATTGGCGCGAAATTATTTGGTGACGCCGTACAGCGCAAACGCTTTTTAAAAAGAATTTGGGTGCGACTACCATTTAAACCATTTTTGCGATTTGTATTGTTCTATTTTATCCAGCGTGGTTTTTTGGATGGTAGGGCTGGATATATTTACGCAAGATTGTTGAGCCAATATGAATATCAAATAGGGGTTAAACTCCACGAATTACGCCACTGTGGCGGCAAACTCAATTCTAAATCTAATTCAGGGGGATCGGGGATCAGGGATTGGCGATTGGGAATCGGAGAGAATAGCCAATGACTAATAATCAATTACCAATTACCAATTACCAATTACCAATTACCAATTACCAAACATTTATAGATTTACGCAAATATGACCAATCTTGGTTTGACCGTGGGCGTCCCAGTTGGTATGTTCTGCTGTGGTGGTTTGTGCAGGCGATCGCTTTTCCTGTGATTCCTCACCCACTAAATGGTCTGCGTTGTGCTTTATTACGTCTGTTTGGCGCTCGTGTTGGTGCAGGGGTGTTCATTAGACCTACTGCTCGCTTCACCTACCCTTGGAAAATCACAATCGGTGACTATAGCTGGATTGGGGATGACGTAGTTTTATACAGCCTGGATTACATACATATAGGTGAACATTGCATAATATCCCAGAAAAGCTACCTGTGTACTGGTAGTCATGATATGTACGATCCAGCTTTCGGGTTAAAAACAGCGAGTATCTGCATTGGTAATGGGGTATGGTTAGCAGCAGATTGCTTTGTTGGCGCTGGGGTTAAAATTGGTGCAAATGCAGTCATTGGCGCCCGTAGCAGTGTTTTTACTGATATCCCACCTGCACAAGTTTGTTGGGGAACACCATGTCGTCCTCGTTATCCCAGATTTAAAGAACAAGCTTAATTTTTAATGAAAGGGGCGCACGTCTATCTGTGCGCCCCTACTACCTAGATTTGTAACCTGATTCAAAAATTACAAAATCCCAATCATATGCAATAAACCGTGTCCGGTAATCAATTCAATCATTAAGGCAATAAAACCAAGCATGGCAATGCGACCATTCCAGACTTCTGCACTCGTAGTAATACCCCATTCCCAAGCCTCTGGTGGATAAATTTTTACCTTCTTCTTCATTTGGTAAACTTGGGAGAGCTTGACACTGGGAGCTGTGAGAGCATCAACTACCAAGTCTGCTAAAGCTCTAATAAATACTGTATGGGTGTTGAGAGCAGGTACACGACGGAAGTTATGAATTCCTGCTTCTTCTGCTAATTCTCGATACTCAAGATCAATTTCTTCTAGTGTTTCGATGTGTTCGGAAACAAAACTAATCGGTACGACTACTAAGTCTTTAACACCTTGCGTTGCTAGTTCCGGAATAGCATCTTCAGTGTAAGGTTGTAGCCATTCTACTGGACCAACACGACTTTGGTAAGCCAATGTATGGGCATTGGGTCGATCAAGTGTCCGCATGATTAAATAGGTACATTCCTCAATCTCTTGCTGATAGGGATCACCTGCTTCTTCTACATAGCTTTTGGGAACACCATGAGCGCTAAAGAATACATGAGCTTCTTCTTGATTGGGTACTTGGTCAATTTCTTGAGTGATCAGTTCTGCCATCGCCTGAAGATAGCCTGATTGTTTGTACCAAGAAGGAATAACCGTGTATTCTATCTGCTGGAGTCTTGGATCTTCTTGCCAAAGTTTTTCTAAAAGCCGGAAGCTAGAACCACTTGTGCTGATAGAAAATTGCGGATACAGAGGTAATATAACTAGTTTTTCAATTCCATCTTGGATAATTCTGGCGATCGCTTCTTCGGTGTAAGGATGCCAGTAACGCATACCAATGTAGATTTTTGCATCTTGCCCCAAGGCTTGCAATTGTTCTTTGAGCGCATCTGCTTGGGCTTCGGTAATTCGCCGCAGTGGAGAACCACCACCAATTTTGCGGTAGTTTTCTTGAGATTTTTTCGTACGCCGTGAAGCAATAAACCAGGCCAGGGGTTTTTGCAACCAGGGAAAAGGTAGGCGAATAATTTCCGGATCAGAAAACAGATTAAAAAGAAATGGCCCTACATCTTCTAACTTCTCCGGGCCACCGAGATTGAGTAGTAATACGCCTACACGACCCATAGCAGTAACAATCCCCCAATCTTTTCAGGTTTTTTACTAATGTTAACAATATATCTTTATTAAATATATAAGTTAACGACTAAGGATAGAGGCAGTGGCTACAATTTTACGAGATTGGAGTTATCGTTACCAGTGGCTGTACGATGGTATATCCCGTTTGGCAGCTATAAGTATTGGTGGTGAACAACGTTTTCGACAATTAGCTTTGCAAGGTTTAACAATTCACTCAGATACCAAAGTCCTTGATTTGTGCTGTGGAAGTGGACAAACAACACAATTTCTAGTCAAATTGTCACAAAATGTAACAGGATTAGATGCTTCACCATTATCTCTGCAACGGGCAAAACAGAATGTACCACAAGCAGAATATGTGGAAGCTTTTGCGGAAGAGATGCCCTTTGCTGATAATCAATTTGATCTGGTACATACAAGTGTTGCTTTACACGAAATGCAACCAGAGCAATTGCGAAAAATTATTCAAGAAGTATACCGTGTGCTAAAGCCAGGTGGAGTGTTTACTTTTATAGATTTTCATCATCCTCATAATGCCTTGTTTTTGCCATCTGTATGGCTGTTTTTGTGGTTATTTGAAACGGACACTGCTTGGCAGTTGTTGAAGACTGACTTACCTGGGTTATTAATGGAAATGGGGTTTAGTATCAACAAGCAAAGTTTATATGCGGGTGGAAGTTTGCAAGTGATACAGGCGAGTAAGGGACGTAATAACGCTTCACCATAAGTCTGATAGATTTAGGAACAACTAATCAGTTATCAGTTATCAGTTATCAGTTATCAGTTATCAGTTATCAAATTAAACTGTTAACTTTTAACTGATTCATGCCCGACCCTTTATCTATTTTCTTCTATAACTTCTCCCACAATAGGCTGTGATGCAATATTTGCTAAACCAACATCCTCCAACAAATTAGCCCAATCTTTGGCAAGTATAGGATTTTTTGGTTCATTTAAGCGGAGTTTAGCTAACTCAGACAAGGCTGAGTACCAAATCCCATTTTCAGCATAAATTGCGATGTGCTGTCGTGGTTTAGTAGTTGATTTCAAAAGACCTTTTAAGTTTGGTTGGATTGCTATCTTTTGCACCCATCCACGCACAAATATTGGGTTCAGTAGTCTTTGGCGAGAACAATAAAGTTTGAAGTACCATTGATGATCTTTGTTAAGTTCTAAGGGTACTGTAGATGGCACTGTTAAGCTCACAAACCCTGGCGTCTTAGGCAGAGTAAATTTAGTCTGATAGATTTCTTCATCTGCTTCATTCTGTAATACAAATTTTCCAACGGGTGTGTCTTGTGATTTATACGGTACAAAAAACCAAAAGCTAGGATTATCATCAACCGTCAAACCGACATTTTTTTCTGGTATCAATGCAATTATTGGTACATTCACCGACGGACAGTCACCACGGCTTCCAGTTCCTACCCTATTATTAGGTCTACCTCGCCTTGATCCATCTGGTTCTTTGTCTTGAAAGTGAATTTCTATATTCTGAGAATTGCTAGTATTCAAATTGTGATTTACTGGTTGATTGGATTGGGCTATTTCTGGTACAAAATAGCTCATCCAGACAAGCAACATACAAGCGATCGCTAATGCCCATTTTGATTTAGTCATTTGTCATTTTTTTGGTTGAACTACAGTACAGTTTGTTTATCTAGTACAGTACGTCAGAAATCAATCTACCCTTTATAAAAGGCTAAAGCTATAAAATATAGTTCTTCTGAATGCGTGAATGTGTGAATGGGTAACTTCCAAGGTAGTAGTACTAGCCTTTATATTATTTTCATTG
This sequence comes from Pelatocladus sp., assembly GCF_059505505.1. Taxonomy (NCBI): domain Bacteria; kingdom Bacillati; phylum Cyanobacteriota; class Cyanophyceae; order Nostocales; family Hapalosiphonaceae; genus Pelatocladus; species Pelatocladus sp. Next base: position 63,467 of record NZ_JCACKS010000011.1, read on the forward strand.
GTGTAATTAAATTAAGATTATGCACTTAGGGAGTAGTGTGAAAACATAAAATTTTTTTATGCTAAATAATGATAAATTTTTGCACAATTTAGTTGATAATATGCATGTTTACAAAATAAGGGAACAGGGAACTTCAGGTTAAGAGTTCTTTGTTAAGAGTTAAGAGTAAAAAAACTTTAAGCGTGGGTTTCCCTTTTTCCCATTTCCCGTTCCCCGTTCCCTCTGAAATATTTTTATTGTTATTCTTCACTTTGAGATGAACTTAAGGTAGCCACTGTTGCTCCACCTGTTAATAAGACTAGTGCTGATGGAAGCAGTGGTATCCATAATCCTTGTATTAATAAGAACAAACAAGCCAGATATAAAAGACCGATCGCACCGATTAAGGCAATGATCAAGTGTAAGCGCGATCGCAACTGCCAAGCCAGTACACCTCCCGCTAAACACCAAACCCAAATCCACAGGTTTTCACCCCACTTTGGTAAAACCCATAATAGTGGTCGATGATCCAGCACAGCACTGAGAATCTGACTAACCATATGTGCTTGTACAACAACTCCTGGCATTTCCTTGTGGGGCCACATTTGGCTAGTGTAGGGAGTAGACCAGTAATCGTGAAAACTTTCGGCAGTTGTACCAATAATCACTATGCGATCGCGGACTAATTCGGCAGTGAGTTGATCGTTGAGAACCTCTTTGAGAGTAACTGTTTGGGCGACTGGATCGGCAGCACGCCAATTTAATAAAACTTGATAACCGAGATTATCTATATCACTGTAACCGCCACTGTTTTGCTCTAAAGTTTTAAAGACCACATTGCCAAACTGCCAATTATTTTCAGGTGTCAGTTTAGGTTGAATACCTTGGTTTTTTAAGTAACGGCTAGCAAGGCGAAAGTTAAAAGATTTATCAGTCGCGCAGGGAGGTGCAGGAGCCATAGCCAAAATTTGGCGACGGATAACGTTATCAGGATCATCAATGACATCACTAAAACCTTGACGTTGGATTTGGGTAGAAACTTCTGGGGGTGGTGGAACACCAGGATTAGTTTTGTCTTCACTGGCTCTGCATATAGCAATAAAGCGATCGCTTGTTTGCATCGTTTTGGCTAAATCTGCATATTCTGGTTTGGCTGGATTTTCGCGATAGATATCCAAACCAATAACATGAGGGTTGAAGCGTTCCAGTTTTTTCACTGCTTGAGCCAATGCTTTGTCTGATAGTGATGCTCCTGCTCTTTCTGTGGCAGGTTGAGCGCTGACATCAGCTTCTGTCACTTCTACTATAAGTATACGAGGATCGGTTTTTTCAGGAGGGCGCGATCGCATCAATAAATCAAAGGCTGCGAGTTCTCCCAACTGCAAAATTCCTAGCGATCTGATACCAATAGCAAGGGTTGTTATTACTAAACTTGCTTTCAAGATGAGTGGGAGAATGCGTCGCTTGGGCAAAATTGGGCGGCGATCGCTCACACGCTGTTCTGGCCAAACTAACGGTTCTGCGGCTGGGTTCTGGCAAATTACTGGTAGCCAGCTAGCACAGGGAAATTCATTTTCCAAACCCTGTAATTTATCCTGTGCTTCCCGCACCGCTAGATAGAAAGATTCCCCATGAGCAAAAGCTTCTAGAAAGTGCTTTAAAAATTCCTGGGCGACAAAATCGGGGACTGGTTCTCGCATGACAATCATTTGCGGAATTTGCAGAGAACCCAATTCCCGTGCTAATTCTATACCTTCGCAGGAGTTAAAAATGACTAAATTTAAACCCCGTGCGATCGCTGCTTTGAGAGCATTTTTTAATTGGGCGATCGTCAAAGTATCTGTTTGATTGAGATGAATTCGACCATTTTCTTTTTCCACATCCGTTGAACCATGGCCTGCAAAAAACAGCATATCCCAGCCTCGTTTATCCCAAAGCCACCGATCCAATTCTTGTCTTTGTGGTTCGACTAAAAAAATAATTTCCGCGCCTGGTAATTGCTCTAAAATCGTCCGATCTTGTTGGACATCGATTCCTTGACTATTACCCAGCACTGCTAATATCCTGATTTTTCGTCCAGAATTTTTACGTAACGGCTTAACTTGCTCAACCTCTAAAATGCTTGAACATGCCACCGCCTTTTGGTAATCTTCAAAAAAATTCCACAAATGCCAAGGTAGACGCCTAACTTGGTTGTCTTCTGTTGCTAAAATTAAGCGTATTTCATCATCTGGGTTTAATTTTGTGCGTAATTTTTGATCGATGTGACGAAATGGCTCAGATTTCAACCAGGAATTAATTTGTTTGTGTAAATCATCGCATAAATTACTAAAATCAATAGAGGAAACATTCGTGACATCTTCTTCATCTATTTCGATATCTATATCCTCTAGGTCATCTGTGTAATTACGCCAATCAGAGCCAGGATAGAGAGTTTCATAAAGTAATTGATAAAGCAGTTGCCAACGTTTGTAGAGTGACCAAAGTTCTGGTGCAGGTGGTAGGCTACCCGTAAATTGCATGGCGATTGGATTACCATCTTCCCACAGTGCAGCAGTCACAGAGGGAAAGCCTTGCTTTAAATTACCCTTTCCCAGGTTTAATACAACCAGTTTACTCATGGCTCTTAGCCAACAAGCTTCTCAAGCATAAACTTTTCTTTAATACTGATATCACCTAAAGCGACCTGTAAACTAAAACTTTTTCCTGGAGGAGATTTAAATTTTTTGAGTTGAATAAAATGGTCGTGACTTCTAGATTGTACTTCCTGAATAATGTTTCCTGACCCCGAAAGCAAAAGCAATTTTAGATCAGGTGGTAAATACACCTCTTCATTGGCTGGATGTAGCTGGACACGGATACTAACTTTCTCATCGATCTCTGATGTTAGACCAATCAGCAGTACAACAGCAGTATCCCTTAATTGCATCCCTAAATCAATTAACTTAGCTCCCTTAACCCGAACTTCATTCAAAGTAGCATCACTCCGGAATTGCACAGCTAAAGTATGTTGTTGTGAGCTACAGAAGGTGTCAAAAGAGTCCCAACCTGCTTCAAAGACATTTTGAAACCATTTACTTAAGTTGTTTACCAAAGAGTGGTTGTATTCAACAAGATTCCCTTGATGTTTTAAAAGCCTTTTTTGGTACAAATCTTGCCTTTCTTCATCTAGTGCTAGTAGTGCCATCCATTCTTCATGACTTATATTTTCGGGTAAATCAGGAGTCCATTGATCTAGTTGCTTAAGTAATTTGTCTACTTGTATGCTTGACAATGTTGGCAAAATGTTTACCTCTGGTTTTTGTACAGAACATATTTCTCGTGCTACCCACATGACATTTATATCTGCAATTAAATCCTCTTCATCTAATAAATAAGTTCGGTCTATCAGGTCAAAATTAGCTTGCTCGCGAATTTGTTGGTGAGTTGTGTATCCCCACACTCCTAACCAGTTTTCTTCTAGATTGATCTGCACAGCTAGATAATAATTCGCTACCCAGTTGGGAATATCAACCCATTCTTGAGGGATGCGAAATTCTCTCAGATTACTTTTATCGGTGGGGATTAACACTAGTCGCAGATCACCCAAAGTTATACAAGTACCATTTACAAATTCCCAAAAACTGGGTAACTGATGATAGCTTGGCCACACATTTGGAGTTTCACCCAAATCTGGGTCTTGTTTCAACATATTTAAAAAAGAATTCAAACATAAAGAATTTAGGTAGGAATTCCAACGAGCAGCAGGGTTAGAATAATAGTTTTGAGCAGATATTTGCCATGCATATTCTTGTTCTTGAGATGATAATTCTAACCATAATTTCTCTGGATAAAGCGTTATCAATTCATCCATTTCTAAGTTCATATAAATCATCCCTGGTTAGTAAAATAAAATTTAGTTTTTAACCATTCTTCAACAAAATCAGCTATTTTGTGATTGACTATTGCCAAAGAATTTTTTTCTAATTTTATACTCTCCTCTAATTCGTTTTTGAAGCATATAGCTAGATATTTTTTTAAATGTGAAATTATCTGAGAGCCTTCGGAAATAAAGACAGTTATTTGTTGATAATTTGTTTGCTCTAAAGTATGAATTTGATTTGTAAGCATTGATATTTTTTCTTGTTCTGGAAACTGCTCTACAATCTTATCTAATGTCGAGTAAAATATTTTTTGACAATGAAAGCGCAAACATTCATTCATAGCATCCTTGATATTTTCCAATTCTTTTTCATTTTTAAAGCAAATATCTGGGTCAAGCTTATTCAATTCAATAGCTATTTTTTTTAATAGATTTCTAATATATCTATCTGAGTGACGAGCTACTTGATATTGTTTTTGTAAGTCTGGATACTTATTTTTTAAAATTATCGCTATTTCAGTTTGAGTTAAATTTAGTCCTTGCCAAAGTTTAAATATGGTTTGACCAGCTTCTGGCAGAGATGCAAATAAATTTGAAACAATTGACTGAACTTGCTCCCATGTTTCTTGTTGTATGAGATTATCCCAAAGTGTAGGTATGGGATCAGAAACATTATCATATTCTTCTAATGGTAAAAAACGTTTTGTGCGATAATCACGAGCAGATCGCACACAAATTGATAACATATGTTGAACTTTTTCACTAGAAATTGAGGTTGTAGGAAAATCTAGTTTATTGATTTTTTGATTATAGCAATAGGCAATTTCTTGTAGATGCTGTTGATTTGGAGGTTCTAAACTACGCCCTCCTTGACAACGTGCTGGCTGATAAATTTTATCTAAACATTGCCAAACCAAGCAGTATAAATCAAGTTTTGTGTGATTGATCCCTTGATAAAGCAATGCTTCGCGTAATTCTTTAGTGTTTAAATCTTTTAGTAAACCATAATCAGAAAATTTTCCTCTCTTTGCTTCTAGATCATGTTGATAAATGGTATTGCTGATTAGTCTTATGATTGCTGTTTTAGCATATCCTTCAATATTCGTCAGTGGATATTCAAAATTAAAATTTTTGAGAAGTTTACTTGCTGGATTAGCAGCTGCATTAGCAATTTGAAAAAATTCTTCTAGTGGATATTTATGCTGGAGATATTTAAATCTTTGATAAGATTTTTGAGAAGCCCACAAGCAAGCTTCTTGCAAATATGCAGATAAATGTTTCCCCGCGATGAAAGAAGACGTGGTGATGCGGTGAGGAGGGCGTTGCGGAGGTACCCTCCGTTGTAGCGACTGCGTTCGCGCAGCGTCCCGGAGGGAACCACCCGAAGGGTGATGCGGTGATGCAGAGAAATTTCCCGTGTCCTGTTGTCCTCCTTGTCCTCCTTGTTCCCCTTGTTCTTGTGTCTCCGTCTCCTGTTGTGTTGATTTCTCTCTGATTACTTTTAGAAAGTATTGCGCCCAAAATTCTTCATTAGCATCTCTTTGTGACTCTACTAAACTCCTCATACAACGTTCTAGTTCTGGATCTGTTCGCCAAATAGGATTTCCATCACTACCGGGATTACCAAAACTGAGAAACGTTGAGAACTTTTCTATGATGTCTTCACGTTTTTTCATGAAGTGTCCTCTGCTTTTTGCTGAGGTCAACTGTTAATGAGTCAACCTAGTCCTCAAAATATCCAAGACAAGATGTTGCTATTTATGTATGGGAATTGCAAACAGGGAATTATGCAGCAAATGTCGTCAAAAGACTTAAATTATATGAAAATCTTGGCTAAGACTATTTTGAAGCTTGTTTTCCTATTGTCGCATGGACTATTGCTTCGATCCCTGTAAAGTATCTGTCAAAAGCATCTGTACGATTGTGCGATCGCGATTCAATAAATTTCTATCCTTCGGGGGAGGATATTTTAGCTGTGACACTTTAATCGCTGCCAACTATATAGTTAATTCTCAGATCAGTCTATGCTATAGAAAATAAGACTAGAAATTATAGCAAAGAAAATCAATGAACATCAAAACCCAGAAATCTGCCCTTTTTAAGCCTGTTGTAGGAAAGTCAGACGTGGATGATCAACGAATTAAGGAACAGCGAGTCAAAATTAATGCTGGTACAGGACTTTATATGGAGTCATCCAAATGGGCTAAAGTTGAAAAGACGGTGAGTCCACGTTATCGTTTCACATCGGCCAAAGAGCAAGTTTGTCAAATCAAGAAAACTTGGTACATTTTCCCCTCTACTGTGTAAATTTCTTCAAAATAAGCAGTTCGACAAAATTAAATTCATTCGTGGAGATAGGAAACTCTTAACAGGGAATAGGGAATAGGGAATGAAGAAACAATATGTGTAACTAAATACCGTTTAAGTACTTAAATAAAAAAGTGTGATTGTATGCTTTACCTCGTTATCTTGAAATAAATCAAGTTTTTGAGTTGTAAATTAAGTTTTTGAGTTGTAAATTAAGTTTTTGAGTTGTAAATCAAGTTTTTGAGTTGTAAATCAAGTTTTTGAGTTGTAAATTAAGTTTTTGAGTTGTAAATTAGCTTCACAAGTCATAAAACAGATTTTTAACTCAAAAATCCGGTATAAATATTTTTTTACATCAAATTTCACCAGTATGCGTTCCAATACTGTTTAGATTCAGGACTTACGCAACTGGATATTATTTTAAGTTCGTAGTGAGGACTTTAGTCCTCAAAATAAGGACTAAAGTCCTCACTACAAGCAAAATTTTGAAATTTTTGTGACACTTGCGTAAGTCCTGAGATTAAGACAAATATATTGACAAGCTAGATCCCTAACTTCTTAAAGGATACAGCTGGCGAATCAGGGGTGACATCTCTCATCAACGATTTTTCGTCATTCCACCAGATGTAGAGACGTAGCAATGCTACGTCTCTACAAGCCAATTTGTGGGCGAATGAGGGGTCAAACCCACCATTCGCCAGCTGTGTCCTAAGTCGGGGATCTGGACAATACAAATTAAAGCCAATCTCGATAAGCCGAAATTTCATTGACGCTAATTTCAAATGGTCTTCCTTTACCCATGGGAGGATAAACGCGGATTTTGGCGTCACTGCTATATTTTTCTAGCTTACTTCCTAGCTGAGGAATATTGTTGACGATATGCCAATAGGTTACGATGTCTGGGGAGTCAATGATTAATTTGAGACTACCGTCTTTGGTTGTGAGATACCACTGACAAGTAGACAACAACATTTGTGTGATGCGATCGCACGCTTGAAAAAAGCATGCACCAATTGATTGTTCTAATTCCAGATACAGCATTCTATCCTGTGGCGTCACCTCATTGGGTGGCATGTCATCTGGAGGTAAGAAGGGTTTTTTCATTATGTTAGCCCTTGATTTAAGATTGTTGATCGTTGTTTGTTGTTTGGTGTTTACCAATCAACAATCAACAACCAACTTCTGAAAAGGTTTGCAGTCAATCGTTATGCGATCGCCATGAATGTGTTGATGATGGTTTTCGTAAAAAATTCCAGTTTTCATTGCGATCGCTATTATTCAGACATTGCAACCCAATGCAAATCTAACCACAAGCGCGGATCTGCTTGCTTGATTTTCGACATTGGATCGCGTAACAGTCGTGAAGCATTCAAGAAAACTACCTGAACTAACCCCATATTCTCTGCTAAATCTCGGAGTATTTCTTTGTGGACTTGCACAAGAGGCATTATTTCATCAGAACAATAAATTCCAATGTAGCGCAAGCGTTTTGGAGGTCGTCCCCAATAATTGGTGATGACTTTCACATAACAGTCATCTAATAATTCTCCGATTTTGGGGTAGTATTTTTTGACGATTCTCAGGTATTCTTTGGATAATATGTCTTCTCTAATCATGACAAAACCTATTGCAAGAAGGCAAAAGGCATAATTAAGCCTGAATAATGAATGATGAAAATAAACACTTCATTTTTCATTCTTAATACGCTTTCAAATCAATAGTTTTTTTCAGCCACCATGCACTATTTTTGTAAGCTTTATCACAATATTAATATAGCATAATTTTGTCATATTTACATGACTAAATCATAGAATAAACACTAAAAGTTTTGAATTTAATAATATCAAAACCACATATTTTATTAATAAACTAAATACGAAAAAAGAAAAGTTTGTGACAAGTAAAAATTTTCGTCACAAACAGAACAACACACAAGCAATATCTAAAAAATTTGATTTCTTATTCTTACTGATTAGCGAAAATGACGTTCTGACACTAAGACCTCAGCTACCAATCTTGGTAAATCTGTCAGATCAGCGTATCCTTCTGAACCGCGAATCGGAGAAATAAATGTATAGTCTGGGTCACATTCTCCGGTGTCATAAACTTGCATATACCACCGATCAGGAAATCCCTCTATGGCTATTTCTACAATGTACCAACTCATGCCAATCAGACGAGAATTTACAATGACAAACCACTCTCTATCTGCTTCTAAAACATTCCATTCAGCCATCAGAAATTCTAAAGCGATCTGTCCTGCGTCAGTTGCAGTCAATAACATCTTTACTCCTTAGCTGGGACTTCAGGAATTTCAGGATATAATCCTAGTTGTTTTGATAATTCACGTGCAATGTGAATTAAAAACTTTGCTCCTTCATCATTACCTTGATGTGCAAATACAGCAGCAACTTGTAGTATTGTTTTTATAAAACCAGCATCAAGTAATTCTGGGTGAGTTTCTAAAACTTCTGGTTCCTGACCATTAGGACAGCTAAGTAACTTATCAATCAAATCAAAGTATAGATTTTGGCGTTCTTCTGTAATTGTCATGCTTTTATTGTACGTTCCTTATTGTTCGATACTTTCTTGCCATAACCTTTCTAGCTTATCTACTTGTTGTTGAAAAACTGTAGCGCGATAAACAAGATACCTGTCATATAAAAAAAAGAATATACCTAAACCTATAGGAAATAACAAAAAGAACCATTTCAAGCAATCAACAAGTTTATATAGTTGAGTAGGAGTGAGCAAGATATGCAGAAAATTGGCATCAAAAAATTTAATGGTAGCTGCATCTTGAGCGAAATTTTGACATTCTTGATCAAGAGTGAATAAATCAAAATTTTGGCTGCCAATAATACTAAATACACCTGCTTGTATTTGCTCTAATTTACAGCTTAAATGCTGTATTTCTACTAACTGCATATGCTGCTCCCAAACCACACTCAATACTACTAGCTCAGGTGAAAGCACTATTAAAGTCAGTAAACAAACTGTGAGAAACTTGGAAATTTGTAGTCTCATTTTGGCTCTCCCTTGCTAGGCAGTATGCACCCCGTGAGACGGTACCTTTTTGTCTTAATTTACCCTGTATAATAATTAAGGTATGAACACCCAAAAGTTAAGCCCTATCAGTTCTCAGTTATCGGTTATCAGTTATCAGTTATCAGTTATCAATGAACATACAAATGTGAAAACTGATAATCAGCAAGAAGTAAATAGTAACTAATGTTGGACAAAGCTGAATTTTTGTCAGAGAACTTACACATTCAAAGCCGCCTCATATCTTAGTTCATCTTGTTTAAAGCTGTGAGGGTTTAAGAAGTCCCCCCCTTTGCAGGGGGGGGTAGAGGGGAATCTCTGCGTAAATCCTATAGGTTTTATAGCAGCTGGCTTAGTCGAGAAGATTTATTTGCAGCCGGATCAAGATTATTAAATTAATTAAGTTTGTACTCAAAGCTGATAATTCCTATCGCAGCAGTATTTAAAAAATTTTTTGGGGTATGGGTACTAGTATTTTGAGGTATAGGGACTCGCATTTTTCAACTAAGGTGCTGGAATTAATGTACTCAATCACCATTTCTGGAAATCAAAGCTCAAGAGCCAAAAATCAAAAGCTAAAAATATAAACTGAATTTTTCTGGCTAGTACTCAGCCTCAAAGTATTGAAAATTGTGCAAAATTTTAGTAAGAAAAAAGTCAGGATTTCCAGGAAGTATTCCTGAGTAAATATACATTTGATGAACATTAAAAATATAGAAACATCATATAATTTTATTTTTAAGCATTTTGGCATAAAAAATTAAAACTATCATTAAAAATTACAGAAATAAACTAGGTTAACTTTTAAGATTGTTGATCATTGGTCATTGGTCATTTGTTATTGGTGTTATTGGTGTTTATTCTCCTCCTTGTCTCCCCATTCCCCAATCAGGAGATTTATTTATGCGAATTGCTGGTGATGTTACTGAATTAATTGGACGTACTCCGTTAGTTCAACTGAATAAAATTCCTCAAACTGAGGGATGTGTGGGCAGAATTGTGATTAAACTCGAAGGAATGAATCCAGCTGCTTCTGTTAAAGATCGGATTGCTGTAAGTATGATTACAGCAGCAGAAATGGCTGGATTAATTGAACCAGGAAAAAGTATTTTAGTAGAGCCAACATCTGGAAACACAGGAATTGGACTGGCGATGGTGGCGGCGGCGCGCGGTTATGGTTTAATTTTGACTATGCCTGAAACTATGAGTGTAGAACGACGGGCGATGTTAAAAGCTTATGGTGCGGGTGTGGAGTTGACGCCAGGAACCCAAGGGATGGGGGGAGCAATTCGTAAAGCCGAAGAAATTGTGGCTAACACTCCCCATGCTTACATGCTGCAACAATTCCGCAACCCAGCCAACCCCAAAATTCACCGCGAAACCACCGCAGAAGAAATTTGGACAGATACAGATGGACAAGTAGATATTGTCGTCGCTGGGGTGGGAACTGGCGGAACAATTACGGGTATTGCTGAAGTAATTAAAGCGCGTAAACCGAATTTTCAAGCGATCGCAGTTGAACCAAAAAATAGTCCCGTTATTTCTGGTGGACAACCAGGTTCACATAAAATTCAAGGTATTGGCGCGGGTTTTATTCCTGAAGTTCTCCGCACAGATTTAATAGATGAAGCGATCGCAGTCAGTGATGAAGAAGCGATCGCATTTGGACGACGTTTGGCGAGGGAAGAAGGTTTATTATCTGGTATTTCTTCGGGTGCAAACTTGTGTGCAGCAATACAAGTAGCTAAACGACAGGAGAATGCGGGGAAGTTGATTGTGGTGATTCAACCTTCCTTTGGAGAACGTTATTTGAGTACACCGATGTTTCAAAATTGGTAATTTATCTTTGTGTCTTTGTGACTTGATGGTGAAAATGTTTTTTTGAAACACAAAGACACTAAGACACCAAGTTTAGCTATCTTTCCACCTGTCTGATCAGTTTTCCGGCTTGGTTCTCACTAGACTCGGACTGGTGAGCAATTTTTGATTTGTCTTTGACAATAACGTTGACTCTCACACCAACGCCTTTTTTGACTAAAACGCGGACTTTAACAATGAGATTACCAACTTTGACTAGAACCTCAACCTTAACCGGCATGAGTTTTTCTGTTAAAGAATTAAAAACATCCCTTTAAAGCTGGCATAGATTAATTAAGTTATCAGTTTAATCTCATACAGTTGGCAAAATTGAAATTGTGATTAAAATTTTATTCAGCCCTGGCGATTATAAATCGCGGCTACACAAACGAAACCCGCCTGCGCGGGTTGTTTGATTCAGCTCAATTAAGTAGACTTTGTTTGTGTAGTAGCGAAATTTCTTACCCTTCCAATGAAGAACGGAACAAAACGCGTCCTGGAATTACCTCATCGTTAATCTTGGCATACACCCGCAGACAGGCGGACACTTCTCCTGGTACACCACCAATCTCTAGTTGTAAATCGTCTTTTGACCAAGTGTAAATATCGGCGTAGGTTCCCCACAATGGACGAACCTGTACCTGATAACCAGCATTACGGGCTTTTTCCACGACGCCATCAAGAGTACGACGGGCTTCTTGTTGGAGTTTTCCCCACCAAGAAAAGCGATCGCACGGTGGCAAATATACTAAAGAATGAATTGCCTCATCTAAATCTAGTCTGGCACGGAGTGCGATCGCGGGGTCAGCATTGGTAGTAGTAAGGACACGCTGAAACCGTTCTACAAGTGCCGTCATATACTTAGAACTTTCCGAATCTGAATTTAAAGGTCTAACACCAAAGCGGTCTACACTTTTTAAGGCATGACGTAAACACGGATCTATTTCGATAAACTTGAGACAAACAGATACAATCCCGGCTAATACATCTAGTTTCCCGCCTCTTTTTTCTACTTGCAACTGTGGATCAAAATCAACCTGATCTGATAAAAACAAGCCAGTTGCATAAACACTTCCCTGTAAACCAGGATAAACAGGTTGATTGCGGCTAAAGCCAATCTGTTGGACAGCAAATTTCTCTTCCAAAGCACCGAACTGACTCACTTCTGCCAAAATGCATTCGCGCCAAGTATCAGCTAGTTTTTCCGGTACTCTTAGCAGCAAGCGTTGGATCTCGTTCCACAAATCAAGATCATTGTTACTTTGAAACTTGTACGCACCCACATATTGCAACAATTCTTGATCAGCCAGCAAAGCATCACCAATGTCTTTAAGTTTCTGTTCTTTAGGAATTTCCAACTGAATTGGTTCCAACACATCTTCCCAGGTAGGAGGAGTGGAGGAAGTGGAGGAAGTGGGGGAAGGTGGGGGAGTTTGGGGAGTAATGATCTCTAATTTCTGTGGTTGCAAAAGTTGATCTAATTCGCCCACCAATTCCTGACAAGCGCTGTTACCTGGATCTGTTGTATCTTCCTTGAGTGCTTCTTGTAATTGAGTCCGCAGTCCATATAAATTTAACCGCAGTACCCAAGCTAATTTTGAGTTCTCAATTTCCAATAATTTGCTGAGGTGCTGCATGTTCTCTCCATTATTTCTGCAAAACTAGGGATTGTGGATTGAGGGTTGGGGATAAGGGGGATTGGAGAACAAGGAAGAATTCTCGTTATGTTTTATCCGGGAGCATCCCAATTTTTTCAATATACCGCAAAGGGTTTAAACCCTTTGCTCATAGCACAAGTCGTATTCATACGACTCAAATAGATTAAGCAGTCTTTAGCTATGAGACGATTTCAATCGCAGGCGGGTTTTTTGAACATTTGGGATGCTTCCTTTTATCCTGCTCCCCGCTCCCCAATCCCTATGTTCCTTAGTGCAATCCACAAAATGGATCGCGTTCTGTTTCGACGTTGTTAGATTGAGCTTGGAGGGAATCTCGATAAACGCATCCCTCTATTTTTAAACATTCGGGATTTGTTGATGTCCAGTAAGGTACTTCAAAAGCGTGGATTCGCAAGATACCTTGTTTGTTGAGGGAGACGTAATATTTACAAGGATATTCGGATTTGATTTCTGGTTGGGGAAGTTCGCCGATGAGTTCCCATTTATTTGATTCTGGGTTGCGAAATTGGAAGTAAAATGTATGTTTACCACTGACAGGAAAGGGTGGTAATTCTGCGATTAAGCCTATTCCTTGGATTTGGGTATCGCCTTCGTTGTAACGAAAGATTTGTACTTCTTGGTTTTGATTGCTGGAAAAGAGTACTGTGTGAGCATCGGTTTTGAAGACATTGGCTGATTCGGCGACGTTGACGGCGATGTCACAGACGATTTCTCCATGATCAGAAATAATTGTTTGTGTGGCGATCGCTTTGGCTGCATCAAGACAAGGTATGTTAACGGGGATGAGATAATGGGGTTTAGATCGTGATAATAATAAATCGATGTCTAGTTTTTGGTTGATTTCAAATTGGACTTGAATGTTGTTTTTGAAGTCTTCTTCGTTTATTCCCAATTTTTTCATCAGGATATCGCCGTTGTAACTACCCCAAAGTTGGAGTTTCATGTTCTCGAAGTCTTGACGTCTGATGTTGTTGGTTAATTGCATTCCCATCCAACGACTGCGATATTTGGCGATCGCATCTGTGGCTTGAAGTTGATATAATTCTTGTCCAGCGTGAAAGATGGGATCGGGACTACCGCCGATGACTTCACGGACGAAGGAACAGGGGAGAAAGTAAAATAGGTTTTTGACATCTATATATAGTTGGTTTGCGCCTTTTTTGAGTAAGTCTTTGGCTTGTTGGGGAGAGAAGCTCAGTTGACGGAGTTTTTCAGCAAAGCAAGCCCCGGCGGATGTGGCTAGTTTGGTGTATTCTGGTTCAAAGGTGACGCGTTCTTCGTTCCACAGGAAGTAGTCTGATTTGCTGAAGACTCGGTAGAGTTCGCGTTCGACTATTTCTAAATTGCAGGTTTTACCGGAAAGAATTAACCAATCGACTGTTTCAGGAGAATTACCAGGATTGAATGATTTGTTTTTAAAGGCGTTTTCGATTAATCCTTGGGCGATACCGACTGCTTCCTTGACTACGGGTGCGACTGCTTGTTCAAATTGTTCGACGGTGAGGGTGATGTTGAGGCGATCGCTAATGCTGGTAGGTAAGGTAATATCGTTGTGTATTAGCAGTTCGGAGATTTTTTGTCCATCAAGAATGAATAACGGTGTATCGAGTGTTTGACGTTTTTGTCCGAGGGTGAGTTTGGCTGCTTCGGCGTGTTCCCAAAGTGTGTAGAAGGTTTGGGCGCGAGATGGAGCGTTTTTCCATCGGGTGGGAAGGACTTTTTCGGCGTCGTTTAAAGCTTCTTTGTAAGCTTCACCTTCGCGCACTTCGTTATCGACACAAGCGAGTAGGGAACCTGGTTGGAATTTACCGTTTTGCAGAAAGCGATCGCTTAGTTCTTCTGGTTGAACTTTTAAGATATCTCTGGGCAAGGTTTCGTCTACAATTGCACTCAGTAAACAATCGGCTACTGCTGCTTTCAATAACAAAAATAGCCGTAGGGTAATCAATTCGCCACCCAATTGCAGATGTCCAGAGGAACCGAGTAACTTCGGTGTAAGTTTATAGTAGCGTCCGCCGTCGCCTCGATCTTCTCCCGGTTCAAAGGGATTGATTTCTTCCAGGGAAAGACGAATCAAGGCTAAATCGGTAGTTCCACCACCAATATCCAACACCATCACATTTTGCCACCATTTGTCTCCATCCCGGCGACAGCGAGTTTTGAAAGATTCAATTCCTAAATTTAAATCGCCGCCAAATTCTCGCCACAGAAAAAATATCGCTACGGAAACAGCTTCGTCATAAGCCATTTGCACATCTTCAATATCTAGCTGTTTCACCAATTGTTCAATTTCTCGCCGGACAAAAGGTGAAGCAATTGTGGGGTATGTCACCACCGTGCGGTAAAATTTACCTTGGGAACATTTACCCGAACGCTGGCGATATTTTTCAGTTAAGTCGATCAATTGAGCATACGCCGCTTGCAACAGTTTGTTAACAGGGATGGAATCTTCTTTATCATTGAGAGTAATTTGAAAAGAACGTTCTTGTCCAAAATAACGTTTGGGTGAATGTAGAAATCTGCTATCAATTCCCTCGCCTTGTCTAATTGCATCCAAACGGTGTTGTTTAGCTTGTTCGCCCAAACTAACTTTGACTTTTAGCGGATCGTTGGTTGGTAAAAACGGTTCTAAACCAATAACTTCCAACTCGCTAGCAATTTCACTCAAACGTCGATCTTTATCCAACTCTACCGAAATCAAACTTTGCCATTCTAGGGGTGGAACGCGAAACACTTCATGATAAATTTGATTTAAATGTTTACTAGCAACCCGACGAAACCAAGGTAAACGTTTACTCAAAGCAATTTCAATTTGCCGAATAGCTTCTAAAAATTGCTCGCCATTTAAATTACGTAAATTGACATTACTATCAACCTGGATATTTTTACTCACTTCAATTAAAAATCTTTGCCATTCCTGCATCCAAGCATCTTGACTAATACCTGCTACATTATCCACAGGGCGTTGAGTTAACCATGTCGATAGGCGATCGCGTAACCTCGCTTCTTGTTCACTAGGTAAACTATGGGGTGTGACAATCACTTTGGGATCATAAAGCGTCACTGTAGAATTAGAAGTGCCAAAATCAATCGCAAACCAACCAGGATAAGTAATTTCTGGTTGATTTTCAACTTGCTTCACTGGTGCTTCAGCAGCTAACTTTACTTCTTCATCGGGTAAAGTTTGGGATGCTGTATTTTTAAAAGGGTTTAAGACTGAATCGGTAAAAGACATGAGTGGATTTTTTATTGAGTAATCTTTGATGGGATAAGTCCAGATATTGCACTCAGCAGTCGTCTGTTTGCTAATAGACAAAAGCGGATCACCCGTTGCGCCTGATTCAAAATACTCGATAATAACTTGCAAGTTACAATTCACACCTGTGGGTAAAGGTTCATTCCAGCGACAATCACTTTGTCTTAATCGCTGGGGAGTATTGAGCTGTAAAAGCTTATGCGTACCAAAGTTTACACTTTTATAAGCCGATTGCATCGCTATAGCCAAGTCTTCTGGTATACCTGCAACAAATATATTAATGCGGAAAATATGAGGAAAATGGGGATTCGGAACTGGTTTAATTTCAATTGCAGGTAATAATAATAAAGATGGATCGTTGGGATGTGTACGTAGTTGGTAACGATTAAAAAGTTCTATTTTAATTGGCATTATTATAGATTCCCTTAACATTAAATTGGGGATTGGGGATTAGGAATAAGTGATTGGGGATCGGGGATTAGGAATAAGTGATTGGGGATTCTCCAGAGGAGACGCACTCGCGTTCGGGGATTGGGGATGAATCAGTTAACAGTTAACAGTGATCAGTTTAATTTGATAACTGATCACTGATAACTGATTAGTTGTCCCCCATGTCCCCAATCCCCACTCCCTGATCACTTATCCCCGCTCCCCGATCATCGATACTTGCGAAAGGGTTTCTAACCAAGGTGGAACAGATTTTGATTTGTCTTTGTCTGCGTCGGCGATATATCTTAGTAAAGGTTCGTGTTTGGATTTCAATAGTTCTTGTAAACTATCGACAATCTCTTTCAACGCCCTCGAAAAGGAAGATTTCACCTGTTTAGTTAACTGACTGACGTATTGAACTAAATGTAAACCAGCGCTGGCGGTGATTTCGTCTCGCAAGCGCAAAACGGCTATTTGATGATTAAATGGTCTGGGAGGAGTGGGAAATTGTTTATCAGGACTCCAGTCTAAAATTTGTCCGTTGGGATGTTTGTCATCTTGACGCGCTAAGGGAAATAAAGCATCTGCGTTGATGGCATGATTATTATTAGCTAATCCACTGTGATCAATAATTAATCTTTGCCATTTATTTGCTGGATCAACTGCGCGTAAGAAGTTACGAAATAGGCGGAGTTGATTTTTCCCAAAGTTGTCTTGTATGTATCTTTCAATATCTGGTGATAACACAGAATTAACTGTGTTACGTTCGTCTGCAACTTCGATTGATAGTTTTTTGAAAAAGTCGATCACTGCTTCTGTGGTGCGATCATGAGCAAAAGTTTGCATTTCTTGAATGGTTTGGACAAATGCAGAGTAAAAATCATCGCTTTTGGTTGGGATGGTGTCTTCTACTTCTTCGTCACCAAAAAAGCTGTCGGCTTTGGTGAGAGAAATTGTCCCATTTTTAGTTCTATCAAATAGTAATGTCCATTCACTCCATTCAAAGAAGATTTTATTAGTTAATTCGTCTTTGACGACATCACTAACGGCGACGCCATCACGATTTTTTAATATTGGTTGCTTTTCTAATTCTTCTTGAAATTGTCTGTAAATAGTTACGAGATTTTCGATTCCTTGGCGCAGTTCAATAAATTTTGGGTTTTCTTCGACGGGGATATAAGCGGGTACTTGTTCGAGGAGGGTTTTGAGGTTATCTTGCTCTTTTTGCAAAGCTTTGACGGTTCTTTGGGTATCTTCTACAAGTTGTTTTAAACCGTTTTGGGCGACATGATCTTTGAGTAAGGCGCGTAGTCTGCTGATTCCTCCGTCTTCTGCAAAGTCACCGAGTTGTTTTTGCAGGGTACTCGATGGCGGTAACATTTTACTTAGTTGTTGCCATTTTTCTCGCAGTTCAACTTCGGAGAGTTTGTTGGGGATATCTAATTCTGGCAAAAATTCTGGAGAGGAAACTTGAATTAACGAAGAAAGTTCCGCCAGTTTCGCTAAACCGTGGAGTTGGGAGAGTAAAACTATATTTTTTTTCTCTGTGGTTAAATTGCTGGCACTGGCAATGGTAAGTTGGAGAATGCCCAGACTTTCTAAGATATTGGCTTCGGAAAGTAATGGTTCGTCTACGAGTTCATCAAGGGCGCGTTCGTCACTTTGAGTCAGGGGAAGTTGATTGAAGCGTCCGACACCAACAATGATTCTATCTCTTAAATCGTGTCCTTTATCGCGTTCCAACATTGTACGAATTTTTGAGGCGATCGCACCACCTGGATATCTACCGTTGAGTAGCAGCAGCAGAGTTTGCACATCTCTGAGTTCCCGCAGTGATAAAAAGGTATCCCGCACCCCAGAATCTGCTGAACCTAAACCGGGAAAGTCTAGCAAAACAAATTCATTTGTTCCTTGGAGTGCAGATAAATCCCAAATTTCCTTGGATACTTCAACGGTGACATCAATACGGCGAATTAAAGAAAAGCTTCTCTGTAAATCTACAGCTGATGGTTGAGCAAAATTTGTCCACGGTTGCGGAGGTGGTGGAAGTTGATCAAAGCTGAGTTCTAAGATATTCATCGGTGGTTCAGATAATCTCAGCCCTTTTTTGGCGGTAGTATGATCAATCTGGTAGCTTTTACCGCCAATAAATTTGCCGTAAGTGTTGTAGGTACGCATATACACTACTATTTCTCGCAGTAGCGATCGCAGTTCTAAACTTTGCGTCTGATTCCAAGCTTGTTCGCACCATCTCAAGATTCCGTTGCTATCGACAATTGTTGTCGGGTGCAGGTTTTTCAGACTAGTCAGCAAGTCCAGTGATATTTCTGATGCTTTGGCTCGTGTTTCCACTTCCTGAAGCATAAACCGCAAACACTCTTTCACACCTTCATCGGAGAGATACTGAACGGTGTACTTACCAATTTGGGTAGTTTGTAAATCTGCTTGTTGGCGCAAATGAATTGCAGTGACGTTCCCGGTAGTAGGGGTTTCACTGACAGGTAAAGCATCGGCGTAGCCAATGAGACTACCAATCAATAAAGTTTTGCCGCTACTGAATTCACCCATCACGCCAATTTTCACAGGTGAAGAGGCAATTTCTACTACTCTTTGGGCAGATTCTTTTAAACTTTGAATGTTCTGATGGATACTTTGAGGGAACCAGCTTTCCTGGGGAGGCGGGTTTTGTGAGACTAACTCCAAGCTTTGGAGAACAGATTCCCCATATTCTTTATAGTGGCTCAGTTGTGCGATCGCCATGTCACTTTTCATACTTACTCCAGTAAATTAGGGGTGTAGGGGGTAAGGGAATAGGGGAGTAAGGGGATAGGGGTGTAAGACAAATAATTTTCAACTAATGCTATCTATCTACACCCCTACACTCCTACACCCTCATACCCCTACACCCATTTCTTTACAGCAATAGTCATTTGTTTTTTAATCACAGAAGTTTAGCAATTTGTTCGTGATTATTGTTTCCAAATTGCAAAACTTTGTAGAAATTTGCATAAATTTGTAGAAGCAAGACAGTCTCAATACGGTTCGGATAGGACAAATCAATTGACATTTTAACCCACCAAAGACGCGAAATACCCTGCGGGATCTTGCTACGCGTCTCTACATACCCAAAATTATGACGAAAAATTCCAGATATTTTGGCGATTTGCCTGTTTTATTACTTGGGATAATGAGGACGAGCAGACTTTTGTAACAGGGAAAGATCCCCGACAACTTTTGCGAAGTCGAGGATCTAATGTATTTCTGATGAGCGATCGCATCCGTAAAAGCACAGTCACGCGTTTAAAAGCTTCTCCAGAAGAATCTTCTATTGAGAATATTAAAACTGCTTGAAAAGCAACTTCAAAACTCCCGGATTTATCCGTGGAGTTAATTCCAAAATCCTTAAGAGGATGACTTATTTTTCCTCAGATTCTTTAAGTTGCTCAATCATATAGCTGATTTGAGCTGAGACTGATCGCTTTTGCTTATTGCAATACTGCTTAAACCAATCAAACACTGGTTCTGGAATTGTGACACTAGTCCGGCTCATTTTTTCAGTCAAAGCACTATTTCCTCACTCTACATATCCAATATAGCGATTGTTCTACTGAATACGTATACAACAGTGATAAATATTTAAAAAAGTATTATCAATAAGAATCAATCGTATTAATATCCAAATAAGAAAGGATAAAAAAACCTGCGATTGAAATCGCAGTCTCATTTGCATTGTCCCCAAAAAAAACTAGAGCGGTAAACTCCTTGATTAATCAATGGACCACATGCGGAATATCCACAGAAGCTGCGGGAGCCGAAGCCCAGAAATAGCGCAGGCTTTTAAACAAAGAGCACAGAAGCGGATTCTTAAAACCATAGCTGACAATGTAGAAGCTGTCTAGAATTTCCTCGTAGAACACAAATCTATGAAACAAGCATGTTTACAGTGTCGTTGCGATCGCCTCTACTAAAAAAGTAGTAATTTAAGGTATATATCATGGACTAAAGCTTATGATTTATTTAACATAGTTGTAGACCTCACTAGTTATGTGTGGTTGTGTGTTGTAAAACTTGATTGAATTTGGTCAAGGGGTATAGCTCCTTGACTTTTTCTTTTCTTGAATTACTCTTCTCAAAACCCACATGTTAGGTATGGCTTACTTTTAGCTTGTTTGCTTCATATAATACTAAGTAAAATTGTATCGGCTCAATAACAGGACTTACGCAACTGGCACAAAGAGCGGGCGGGGCGAAGCCCCGCCACGCGGTACTTTAAATCAGACCAAACACATACAAACGTCTGGACGTTTTAGTTGCTGAATCAGATAATTAGAAAGCAAGTTGTGCTTAATTGTATAAATAGTTTGACCTGTTTGATAAGCTAAATTTTTAAGTCTAAGCCAAACCAACATTGAACAAGCAATATGATTTCTCTGAAGGCGAGCTTTACGACATTGACATGATTCAATGCCAGTTAATTGTTTAATTTCTCTGTGAAACTCACGCCAGTCGCTACAACGGGGGGAACCCCCGCAACGCGCTGGCTCCTCTATTTTCCAACGGATTTTACACACCTCTTGTACAACATCCGTAGAACTTTGAGATAAATCATTAGTTGCGATATAATCCGTTCTATCGGTAGAGATAGTAACCCGGAATAGTTTCACTTTCTTCTCACCAGGGAATGCTTTAATTTTTATGATTTTACCACATTCTAATTCCTCATTACTCCATGATAATGATTCAATATTTTTATACTTTTCTTTGCCAAAAGTATCATCAACTAAACGATTAGTTTTCAAAGGACAATAATAAGTTTTATCTAGGCTATCAATATAAAGCATTAAATTATTGACTGCATACCACGTATCCATTAAAACCG